>NZ_JYDF01000081.1:0-101864 GCF_003263525.1 Rahnella sp. NRRL B-41462
ATTGGTGGGCCGTGCTGGATTGACTCGGCTCGAACTCATCCTGCACTGCTTCACTGCATTTTCCACTTTAAAAGTGGTGGGCCGTGCTGGATTCGAACCAGCGACCAATTGATTAAAAGTCAACTGCTCTACCAACTGAGCTAACGGCCCATCTAAACCTGCTGCATATTGCCTAAATCTCTGACAGCGTTAGCCGTTTGGAGTTGTCTGGGCAACGGCGGCATATATTACTTATTTAACTTTTCAGTGCAACTTTAATTTTCAGAAAGAGTGCTAACTGATGGTGTTTCACACACTCAAGCCCAGAAAATGCACGATATGTACATTTTCCGGACCTGAACGAGGAACTATTTTGCAGATAAACGTTTTTGAGCTTGTTTTGCCGCATCGGTATTTGGGTACTGTTTCACGACCTGTGCGAAGACGGCTTTGGCTTTATCAGCCTGCCCTTTCTCCTGCATGATCACCCCAACCTTGAACATTGCGTCAGAACTTTTTGGAGACTTAGGGTAGTTTTTGACCACAACCGCAAAATAATAGGCAGCATCGTCTTTTTTACCCTTGTTGTAATACAACTGTCCCAGCCAGTAATTGGCATTAGGCTGATAAGTTGAATCAGGATATTTTTTTACGAAACTCTGAAAAGCCGCGATGGCTTCATCATACTGTTTCTTTTCCAGCGCCAGTGAAACTGCAGCATTGTAGTCACTGTTCACGTCACCGGTGCTTGCCGGGGCTTGTGCAGCACCCGCATCAGGCGTTGTGGCAGCAGAACCGGAAGCGTCACCTGTGGCTGCTGCAGCACCCGTGCTGGCGGCTCCGGCAGAACTCTGGCTTAAGCTGTCCAGTTGATTAAAAATCTGCTTCTGGCGATCACCAAGCTGACTCAACTGATATTGGTTCTCCTGGATTTGACCACGAAGAGTATCCATATCACGTTGGGTATCAGAAAGTTGTTGCTGGAGTTGAGTTAATAGCTGGCTGTGAGCGTTAGAAATACGCTCCAGAGAGGTGACCCGATCTTCAATCGAGCCTGAGCCGACATTACTGATTGGCGCTTGGGCAGTAGCGGCCCATGGGACCGCTACGCCAACCAGTAACGACAGACTCAACAAGTGAGTTCTGAAGTTACTGCTCATACTACTCTCTTAGTATACCAGTACGGCACGACGGTTTTTAGCGTATGCCGCTTCGTCATGGCCCAGTACAGCTGGTTTTTCTTTACCGTAAGAAACGATAGAGATTTGGTCAGCAGAAACGCCTTTGCCTTGCAGGTACATTTTAACAGCAGTAGCACGACGTTCGCCCAGGGCGATGTTGTACTCTGGAGTACCACGTTCGTCAGCATGACCTTCTACAGTCACTTTGTAAGACGGGTTGCTACGCAGGAAAGCAGCGTGCGCGTCCAACATCTGAGCGAATTCAGAAGACACATCGTATTTGTCCAGGCCAAAGTAAACGATGTTGTTTTTCTGCAGTTCTTGCATCTGCAGACGAGCTTGCTCTTCTGAAGACATGTTTGCGTTTTCAGTGCCTGCGCCAGAGTTCAGACCCATACCGTTGGATTGGTCGTTGTCTGCGTTCTTGTGAGAACTACAAGCAGCTACTGCCAGTACAGGCAACGCCAGCATCAGCCCTTTCAGCACTTTATTCAGTTGCATCTATTCGATCCTTTTATAATTTTTTGCCATACATAGTTTTTCTATGCATTACAGATACGGCGACCAGGCAGGAAATTTGACCTGTCCATCAGTTGCCGGAAGACGCGCTTTGAAGCGCCCATCAGTCGATACCAACTGCAATACGGAACCCAGTCCTTGAGAGGAACTGTAAATTACCATGGTGCCATTTGGTGCGAGGCTAGGCGTTTCATCCAGGAACGTGTCCGTCAATGTTTGAACGGCTCCCGTTGCCAGATCTAGTTTAGCGATGTGCTGTGTACCGCTGGCGCTGCTCACCATAACCAGGAACTTGCCATCTGTACTTACATCAGAGTCCTGATTCTGCGAGCCTTCCCAGGTCAGACGCTGAGGCGCACCGCCATTAATGTTGACTTTATAAACCTGCGGACGACCGCCCTGATCCGACGTGAATGCCAGATTCTGGCTGTCCGGGAACCAGGTTGGTTCCGTATTGTTGCTACGTCCGTTAGTCACCTGACTAATCTGGCCAGAAGACAGATTCATCACATACAGGTTCAGGCTACCGTCTTTAGACAGTGCGAAAGCCAGTTTGCTGCCATCCGGAGAGAAAGCAGGTGCACCGTTGTGACGAGGGAATGAAGCAATCTGCTTGATTGCACCGTTTGCCAGCGTCTGAACCACCAATGCTGAACGACCGCTCTCAAAGGTGACGTAAGCCAGTTTGCTGCCGTCCGGAGACCAGGCCGGAGACATCAGAGGCTCAGGTGAACGGTGAACGACAAACTGATTGTATCCATCGTAATCCGCTACACGCAGTTCATACGGGAATTTCCCGCCGTTAGTCTGCACGATATAAGCGATACGGGTACGGAATGCGCCTTTAATACCGGTCAGCTTTTCAAACACTTCATCGCTGGCGGTATGGGCGGAATAACGCAACCATTGTTTGGTCACTTTGTACTGGTTTTGCGCCAGCACGGTACCTGGTGCGCCAGAGGTATCCACCAGTTGGTAAGACACCACATAGCTGCCATCGGCTGCAGGCTGAACCTGACCGATAACAACAGCATCAATACCCAGCGCGGTCCAGGCTGCAGGGGTCACTTCTGCGGCGGAGGTTGGCTGCTGAGGCATACGTGATGCATCAATAGGATTGAATTTGCCACTGTTACGTAAGTCAGCAGCAACGATACCACCCACATCTTCAGGTGGTGTACCCGGGCCAGCCCATTTGAATGGCACAACGCCAATCGGACGAGCTGTATCTACCCCTTGGGTAATTTCAATGCGAACTTCTGCATGAACCACAGATGCCCACATCATCAAAAGGCCGAACGCTACTCGAAATGCCTGCTTCATTGTATCTCCCTTATCTGGACGTATCTGCCCGCGATAATTTAGCAGAATTTTAACAAACCAACGCACACAAAACTAGAATTACACCCTGCAAACCATCGTAAAAATCTGAAAAGTTATCATTTTCATCTTTTATTGAGGTTTGAAATCTATCGGAGCATTTTTAAATACTTCATAGACGGCTTCAGAAGGCGGTTTCGGGAACTTCGCCTGTCGGGCTGCGGCAAGCGCCGCCTGACACAGTGCAGGATCCCCACCTTCTGCCGACACACTGATTAATGAGCCATCAGGGTTCATTTTAACGCGCAACGCACAGGTTTTGCCTGTATAAGATGACGCGTCATAGAATCTGCTCTCGATGGCAGCCTTAATCTGGCTACCATAGTTCGCAATATCAGCCCCGGATGCCCCCGCCTTTTTCTGAGTCCCCTTCCCTGAAGGAGCAGAAGCGCCGCCACCTGTTGCGCCTTTCGGTGCATTTTTGGAGTCGGCAAGGCCATCAAATAAGTTATTCGCATCAGCGGCTTCTTTGGCTGCTGCGGCGGCGGCAGCTTTTTTATCCGCTGCAGCTTTCTTGGCAGCAGCGGCAGCTTCCGCTTTTTTCTCTGCGGCAGCGGCAGCTTTTGCATCGGCGGCGGCTTTGGCATCGGCGTCAGCTTGTGCCTTCGCATCAGCCGCGGCCTGAGCTTTTGCCTCAGCAGCAGCCTGTTTTTTGGCTTCTGCGGCCGCTTCTTTCTTAGCGTCCGCTTCGGCTTGTTTCTTCGCTGCGGCAGCGGCGGCGGCAGCTTCAGCCTCTGCTTGTTTTTTAGCATCAGCTTGTGCTTTAGCCGCTTCTTTCGCAGCATCTGCTTTCGCCTGAGCGGCCGCTTTGGCCGCTTCAGCCTTCGCTTGTGCGGCAGCAGCTTCTGCCTGTTTCTGCTGTTCTTTCGCCTGCTCAGCGGCTTGTTCAGCCTGCTTCTGCTGCTGGGCCTGTTCCTGAGCCTGCTGCTTGGCATTTTCCTGCGCTTGCAGACGCTCTTTCTCAAGTTCTTTCAGGCGTTGCTGTTCTGCGGCCTGTTTCTGTTGCAGCTCTTCAGCCTGTTGTTCTGATTTTTTCTGACGCGCTGCGGCAGCACGTTGGGAATCAGCCTGTTGCTGCTGCTGACGGTTGTACTGATCGACCACGGCACTTGGATCAACCATTACGGCAGAGATATCGCTACCGCCACCGCCGCCACTCATGCTGGTATCTTCGTCCAGCGATCCCCAAATCAACAGGGCTATAATGATGATATGCAGAACGACCGAAACAATAACGGCGCGTTTGAGCTTATCGTTTTGTTCAGTTGCAGTTGCCTTTACCAAAATAGATTTCCCAAGACAGGATTACTAAAAACCCGGTTTCCTGTATTGCCTGTCATACTTTTAACAAGCCAGAGAATGCCGGGTTTCAAATAAGTGTTACAAATTACCTATCCTCAGATAGGTTGTGTCATCAATCCGACAGACTTCACGCCAGCCTGATGCAGCATGTTCAGCGCCTTAATAATTTCATCATAAGGCACATCTTTCGCACCACCGATCAGAAATACCGTCTTCGGATTGGCCTGAATACGGCTGGTCGCTTCCGCGATCACCTGCTGTTCAGGCAATTGTTCCATACGCTGATGGTCAACCACGATGGTGTATTGACCCACGCCAGACACTTCAACAATCACTGGCGGATTATCATCGCTGGACACCGTTTTAGAATCCGTTGCGTCAGGCAAATCAACTTCCACACTCTGGGTAATGATGGGCGCTGTTGCCATAAAAATCAGTAACAGAACCAGCAGTACGTCCAGCAGCGGAACGATATTGATCTCCGACTTACCTTCGCGACGGTTACGACGACCTCGTGAACGAGCCATACTCTCCCCCTTTAGTTACTGCTGGTTTCGCGAGAGAAAGCCTGACGGTGCAGGATAGCCGTGAATTCTTCCATGAAGTTATCGTAGTTTTGCTCAAGCTTGTTCACACGCTGGTTCAGGCGGTTGTACGCCATAACAGCAGGGATAGCGGCAAACAGACCAATCGCGGTGGCGATCAGTGCTTCTGCGATACCCGGAGCAACCATTTGCAACGTTGCCTGTTTCACAGAACCTAAACCGATAAAGGCGTGCATGATCCCCCAGACTGTACCGAACAGACCGATATAAGGGCTGATAGAACCGACAGTACCAAGGAACGGAATGTGAGTTTCAAGTGATTCGAGTTCACGGTTAAAAGAAATACGCATCGCACGTGAAGAACCTTCAATCACGGCTTCTGGCGCGTGGCTGTTGGCACGATGAAGACGGGCGAACTCTTTAAAACCGGAATGGAAGATCTGCTCTGCCCCGCTCAGGGTTTCGCGGCGGCCCTGACTTTCCTGATACAGACGGGAAAGTTCGATACCGGACCAGAATTTATCTTCGAACGCTTCTGCCTCGCGGGTGGCGGCATTCAGCACCTTGGTGCGTTGAATGATGATCGCCCAGGACGCGATAGAGAAGCACACCAGGACAAGCATAATCAGCTTGACCAGGATGCTGGCCTTCAAAAATAAATCAAGAATGTTCATGTCAGTCACTGCTTAAACTCCGCGACAATAGACTTAGGAAGCGCTCGGGGCTTCATTTGGTTTGGATCAATGCATGCGATCAACACTTCTGCAGAACTCAGAAGGTTTCCATGCGAATCAAGAATTCGTTGTGCAAAAGTAAGAGAAGCTCCGCGAATGGACGTAATCTCACTCTGAACATCCAGCAGGTCATCTAAGCGAGCTGGTGCAAAGTATTCGACCGTCATGCGGCGGACAGCAAAAGCGACGTGTTCACTCAGCAACTGCTGCTGGTGAAAATTGCGTTGGCGCAACATCTCTGTGCGAGCCCTTTCATAAAAGGCGACGTATCGGGCATGGTAGACCACACCTCCCGCGTCTGTGTCCTCAAAATAGACACGAACCGGCCATCGGAACAACGAATTACTCACTGTACATCCCGTAATGCAATTTGACGGCACTACTATACGCAAGAGAATTGGGGTTGGGAATGGGTAGGATTGCTGGAATGAAAATAATTATGGGCCAGCACGGCCCATAAGAAAATTACTGTAAATTTGTCTTTTTTTTATGCAAAAAATCAGCTGAAAAAGTAATAAAGTCCTGCAGCTAGCGCAATCATCGCCAGCAATGGCGAGAAGAAAGCCTTCCAGACTGATTTATTCGGGCGAAAACCCAGGCCGTGGATCACGCCACTGCACACAGCCCATATCAAAATGAGCCCATGCCAGACTTCAAGCTGACTGGTCGACGAGGCAAACATGCCCGGTTTCCAGAAAACGCAACCGGCCAGTGCCAGTGACATCACAAGCGAAAGGGCCCGCAAGGGGCCCTTGTCTGTGATGGCGTAGAGTTTATCCACGATCACACTCATTATTACTTCTCTTCTTTAGCCGCTTTATTGGCTTCGCTGTGTTCAAACGCCAGCGCGGTAATGATACCGAATGAGCAAGCCAGTAAGGTGCCGAGGATCCAGGCAAAATACCACATGGTGTTCTCCTTAATACAACGAATGCTTGTTGTTCTCGATGTAGTGTTTATCGAGGCGCCCGAACATCTTGTAATACGCCCATGAGGTGTAAATCAGGATGATTGGCACAAAGATACAAGCGACAACGGTCATCACTCTCAGCGTCAACAGCGTAGATGTTGCATCCCACATTGTCAGGCTGGCATTCGGTTCAGTGATAGAAGGCATCACGAACGGGAACATAGTGATACCGGCAGTCAGGATCACACAGGCGATAGTCAGTGAGTTACTGATGAACGCCAGCGCGGCTTTATTCATGCGCGAGAACAAAATGGTCAGCAGCGGCAAAATCACACCTAACGCAGGAATTGCCCACAGGCCCGGCGTCTTGTTGAAGTTCGCCAGCCATGCACCCGCTTCATGAGACACAGTTTTGCGCAGCGGGTTAGACGGACCCGCGTGATCCATAACGGATGTCACGGTGAAGCCATCAATCCCTTTCACTAACCAGATACCCGCCAGCAGGAAGCACACCATCATCACCAGCGCAGAAATCTGCGACGCGGTACGGGTACGCAGGTGCAGTTCACCCACAGTACGCATTTGCAGGTAGGTAGCGCCCTGGGTGATCAGCATAGTCAGGCTCACCAGACCGGCCAGAATGCCGTACGGGTTCAGCAAGCCCAGCAGATTACCGGTGTAGAACAGACGCAGGTCGCTGTCGATATGGAACGGCACCCCTAACAGAAGGTTACCGAAGGCCACACCGAACACCAGAGCGGGCACGAAGCTGCCGATAAAGATGCCCCAGTCCCACATGCCACGCCAGCGAGCGCTCTCGAGTTTTGAACGGTAATCAAAGCCCAGCGGACGGAAGAACAAGGCGCACAACACCAGCACCATCGCGGCATAGAAGCCGGAGAAAGCCGCTGCGTAGACCATCGGCCAGGCAGCGAACAATGCGCCACCGGCCGTAATCAGCCAGACCTGGTTGCCGTCCCAGTGCGGGGCGATGGCGTTAATCATCACGCGGCGGTCAGTATCGGTTTTACCGATAATGCGCACCAGGATGCCTACGCCCATATCAAATCCATCGGTGACGGCGAAGCCGATAAACAGCACGCCAATCAGCACCCACCAGATGAACCGTAAAACTTCATAATCAAACATAAGTGGACTCCCTATTACCGAGCTTGCTCAAGTGGCGCTGAAGTTTGTTCATAATGATAACGGCCAGTTTTCAGGCTGCTTGGGCCCAGGCGCGCATATTTGAACATCAGGAACATTTCAGCGACCAGGAACAGGGTGTACAGACCGCAGATGAGGATCATCGAGGACAGTACATCACCCACAGTCAGTGAAGAGTGTGCAACCGCAGTCGGTAACACTTCACCAATCGCCCAAGGCTGACGGCCATATTCAGCCACGAACCAGCCCGCTTCGACAGCAATCCACGGTAATGGCAGGCCGATGAATACCGCGCGGTGTAACCAGCGTTTCTGACCAATCTTGCCGCGCAGGACAGTATAGAAGGACAGCGCAATCAGGACGAACATCAGGATGCCGCAGGCAACCATGATACGGAATGCGAAGTACAGAGGCAGAACGCGTGGAATAGAATCTTTGGTCGCTTTCTGAATCTGTGCGTCAGTCGCTCCCGCCGGGTTGTCGGTATAGCGTTTGAGCAACATACCGTAGCCCAGATCCTGCTTAGCATTTTCAAAATCGCTGCGGACTTTCGGGTCAGTATTGCCCGAACGCAGTTCTTCCAGCAGGGTGTACGCTTTCATACCGTTGCGGATACGCACTTCATGTTGCGCCATCAGGTCTTTCAGACCAGTAACCGGCGTATCCACGGAACGCGTAGCAATCAGGCCGAGCAGGTAAGGAATTTGAATGGAATATTCATTTTCCATTTTGTCCTGATTAGGCATGCCGAACAGCGTGAAACTTGCCGGTGCAGGTTGGGTATCCCACTCTGCTTCGATAGCCGCCAGTTTGGTTTTCTGTACGTCACCCATTTCATAACCGGATTCATCACCCAGTACGATAACGGAGAGCACTGCGGCCAGACCGAAGCTTGCAGCGATAGCAAATGAACGCTTCGCAAAACCTACGTCGCGGCCTTTTAACAGGTAGTAAGAGCTGATAGCCAGAATGAACATCGCGCCAGTCACATAACCAGACGCTACGGTATGAACGAATTTAACCTGTGCGACCGGGTTCAGAACCAGCTCAGAGAAGCTGACCATTTCCATACGCATGGTTTCGTAGTTGAAGGTCGATGCAATCGGGTTTTGCATCCAGCCGTTCGCCACCAGGATCCACAGTGCTGACAAGTTTGAGCCAAGGGCAACAAACCAGGTCACTGTCATATGCTGAACT
Organism: Rahnella sp. NRRL B-41462; assembly: GCF_003263525.1. Taxonomy (NCBI): domain Bacteria; kingdom Pseudomonadati; phylum Pseudomonadota; class Gammaproteobacteria; order Enterobacterales; family Yersiniaceae; genus Rahnella; species Rahnella sp. NRRL B-41462. The sequence continues at coordinate 8,915 of NZ_JYDF01000081.1, forward strand.
TTAGAAAGACGGTCCCATCCGAAGAAGAACAGGCCCACTAAAGTGGATTCCAGGAAGAACGCCATTAAACCTTCAATCGCCAGAGGCGCACCGAAGATATCACCGACGTAATGTGAGAAATATGACCAGTTAGTCCCGAACTGGAATTCCATGGTTAAACCGGTTGCAACGCCCAATGCAAAGTTAATTGCAAAAAGTTTGCCCCAGAATTTGGTCATATCTTTATAGATTTGTTTGCCGGAAAGCACATAAACCGTTTCCATAATTGCCAGTAAAAACGCCATACCCAGCGTTAATGGGACAAATAGGAAATGGTACATGGCTGTTAAAGCAAACTGTAAACGCGACAGTTCAACGATATCAAACATCTTGACCCCTTGCTCCTCGGAGGAAGACCCCAAATTGCGATCTCTGACGAACCGGTTGCCGGAACGCCTCATGACTACCAGTATTCAAATGTGTGCAGAACAGAGAGCCAGCATTCAGTGCGAGTAACGCTGTCAGCGGGACACTCTGAACCCGGAAAAAGCGCGATCAGCGGGCCTGTAACAGGCTGATGAACGGGCAAAATCACGGGAAAAATAATCATACAAAAAACGGATGGTTACAGGAGCATTATGTTACGCCAGTAATCCCACACATTAAATAGGTTTTTTAGTGACCCAAAGCGGATTTCCGTGTACAGGTCAATTTAAGAACAAAACAGTGATAATCGCTGTAATTGATCTGACGCAATTTAAGCCTATCTCATTGTTTATTTCTATAATGTCTTCATCAATTTCGAAAAAAATATTTCAGGATGTTAACCGTTGGTTTCATTGAGCTTTAAGGGTGGCCTTTATGTTAATTAATTGTGTTTATATGGTTATCGTTAATATTTATTTTGCTACCTGTTTAAACCTAATTATTAACCTTTTATTTCCAATGAACCTATCGTGCTGTGTTAATAAATATAGCTCAATTCAGCGAATGTTAACTATTTCGCTTAAAATAAAAAAGGCCACCCGAAGGTGGCCAACATGTCGAATCTTTTTCTTAAATAAAATGGCTTCACCCGCACCGTAATTTCACCGGTGCGGGTGGGGTAATACTTATTGCGGAAGCAATGATTTCACGGCTTCGCCGATATCGGCCAGGCTGCGAACGGTTTTCACGCCTGCCGCTTCCAGCGCTGCAAATTTCTCATCAGCAGTGCCTTTACCACCGGCAATGATGGCGCCTGCATGGCCCATACGTTTGCCTTTAGGCGCAGTCACACCCGCGATATAGCCCACAACCGGTTTGGTCACGTGTGCTTTGATGTACGCGGCAGCTTCTTCTTCCGCGTTACCACCGATTTCACCGATCATCACGATCACTTCAGTCTGTGGATCTTCCTGGAACAGCTTCAGGATATCGATGAAGTTAGAGCCCGGTATCGGGTCACCGCCGATACCGACGCAGGTAGACTGGCCGTAACCGTAATCAGTTGTCTGTTTAACGGCTTCATACGTCAGCGTACCGGAACGGGAAACGATGCCCACTTTGCCTGGCAGATGAATGTGGCCCGGCATGATGCCGATTTTGCATTCGCCCGGCGTGATAACACCCGGACAGTTTGGCCCGATCATCACTGCATCGCTCTGATCCAGTTTCACTTTAACCACCAGCATATCCAGCGTCGGAATGCCTTCAGTGATACAGATGATCAGTTTAATACCTGCATCCAGCGCTTCCAGAATAGAGTCTTTACAGAACGGTGCCGGCACATAAATCACAGACGCCGTTGCGCCGGTAGTTTCTACCGCTTCACGCACGGTATTGAACACTGGCAAGCCCAGATGCTCGGTGCCGCCTTTGCCTGGCGTAACGCCGCCAACCATTTTGGTGCCGTAAGCGATGGCTTGTTCGGAGTGGAAAGTCCCCTGGCTACCGGTGAAACCCTGGCAGATAACTTTGGTGTTCTTGTTGATTAAAATCGACATTATTTCCCCTCCACTGCCGCGACAACTTGTTGAGCCGCATTCGTCAGGCTGGTCGCTGCAATGATGTTCAAACCGCTGTCTGCCAGTTTTTTGGCACCCAGCTCGGCATTGTTACCTTCAAGACGCACCACAACCGGTACGCTGACGCCCACTTCTTCCACCGCGCCGATGATACCGTCGGCGATCAGGTCGCAACGAACGATACCGCCGAAGATGTTAACGAAGACAGCTTTGACTTTTTCATCGGACAGGATGATTTTGAAGGCTTCGGTCACGCGTTCTTTGGTTGCGCCACCGCCAACATCCAGGAAGTTAGCCGGTTCGCCACCGTGCAGTTTCACGATATCCATGGTACCCATTGCCAGACCGGCACCGTTCACCATGCAGCCGATGTTGCCGTCGAGTGCAACGTAGTTCAGTTCCCACTGCGCTGCCTGAGATTCACGGGCATCTTCCTGGCTGTAATCGCGCATTTCACGCAATTCTGGCTGACGGAACAAGGCGTTGCCGTCTGCACCCAGTTTGCCGTCGAGGCAGATCAGGTCGCCAGCGGTAGTCACCACCAGCGGGTTGATTTCGATCAGCGCCAGATCGCGCTCAAGGAAGATGTTCGCCAGACCCATGAAGATCTTGGTGAACTGCTGAACCTGCTTACCGGTCAGGCCCAGTTTGAAAGCCAGTTCGCGCCCCTGATAAGGCTGCGGACCTGCCAGCGGATCCAGTGCCACTTTATGGATCAGGTGTGGCGTCTCTTCTGCCACTTTCTCAATTTCCACGCCGCCTTCTGTAGACGCCATGAACACCACGCGACGGGAGCTGCGATCCACTACCGCACCGAGGTACAGTTCCTGATCGATATCCGTTGCCGCTTCAACCAGGATCTGGTTAACCGGCTGACCGCTGGCGTCTGTCTGGTAAGTGACCAGACGTTTACCCAGCCAGTGCTCAGCAAAAGCGCGGATCTCTTCTTTGCTTTTGACCACTTTCACGCCGCCCGCTTTACCGCGGCCACCGGCATGAACCTGACATTTCACCACCCACGGACCGGCACCGATTTTCGATGCAGCCTCTTCCGCTTCACGCGGGGTGGAACAGGCGAAGCCCGTCGGTGCTGGCAGGCCGTAGCGCAGGAACAGCTGTTTCGCCTGATACTCGTGTAAATTCATGATGTTCTATCCATTCTTAGTAGGAAGGCTTATCAGGGCACAGCGAACTGTGCCGCAGATTTTTCGATCTCTAATCTTTCGCAGTGCCGGGACTAGACGTCCAGCAGCAGACGAGCCGGATCTTCCAGCATCTCTTTAATGGTCACCAGGAAGCCGACCGATTCACGGCCATCAACCAGACGGTGATCGTAGGACAGCGCCAGATACATCATTGGCAAAATCACTACCTGACCATTGACCGCCATAGGACGATCTTTAATGGCATGCATGCCGAGGATCGCACTCTGTGGTGGGTTGATGATTGGCGTGGACATCAGGGAGCCGAAGACGCCGCCGTTGGTCACAGTAAAGTTACCGCCGGTCAGTTCTTCCACTTTCAGTTTGCCGTCACGACCTTTGATCGCCAGCTCTTTGATTTGCTTCTCGATATCCGCCATGCCCAGCGTATCGACATCACGCAGAACCGGGGTCACCAGGCCGCGTGGCGTGGATACCGCGATGCTGACATCGAAATAGTTGTGGTAAACCACATCCTCGCCGTCAATAGAGGCATTCACTTCCGGGTAGCGTTTCAGTGCTTCAACCACGGCTTTCAGATAGAAAGACATGAAGCCCAGACGCACGCCGTGACGTTTTTCGAAACCATCACCGTACTGCTTACGCAGATCCATGATTGGCTTCATGTTGATTTCGTTGAAGGTCGTCAGCATCGCAGTGCTGTTCTTCGCTTCAAGCAGACGCTCAGCAACACGCTTACGCAGACGGGTCATAGGCACACGTTTTTCGCTACGTGAACCCAGAGCCGGAGCGGCGCTGGTCGCTGCCGGAGCGGCGGCTGGCGCGGCTGCCGGTTTCGCGTCTTTGGCTTTCGCCAGATGCTGTTCGATATCTTCACGGGTCAGACGACCACCAACACCGCTGCCTTTAATCGCGCTGGCATCCAGAGAATGTTCAGCAATCAGGCGGCGGATAGCCGGGCTGAGTGCGTCGTTGTTCTCTTCTTCCAGTGCTGCTGTGTGGCGTGCCGCAGGAGTCGCTTCTTTATCGGAGCTTTTCTCAGTGCTTGGCTTACCGCTGCTGTTACCCGGACGAATACGCGCCAGGATCTGACGGGAAATGACCGTCGCACCTTCGTCTTCGATAATGCTGTCCAGGATACCGGCTTCACTCGCCGGGACTTCCAGAACCACTTTGTCGGTTTCAATTTCTACCAGTACATCGTCACGCTCAACACTGTCGCCCGGCTTTTTGTGCCAGGTGGCAACCGTCGCATCCGCAACGGATTCAGGAAGGTCAGGGACCAGAATATCTACGCTACTCATTATCAATCCTTCTTATGTTCCATATAGTTAACTGACACCGACGCGGTTATTTAACGTTCAGCGCATCGTTAACCAGATCTTGCTGTTGCTTCTGGTGAACGGACATGTAGCCCACTGCCGGAGAGGCAGAGGCCGGGCGTCCTGCGTAACGTAAAGAAGCCCCGAAAGGAATCACTTCACGGAAATTGTGCTGGCTGCAATACCACGCGCCCTGGTTCAGTGGCTCTTCCTGACACCAGACGAAATCATGAACGTGTGAGAATTTCTCAAGCACTTCCTGAATTGCCTTGTGCGGGAACGGGTAAAGCTGTTCGATGCGGACAATCGCCACATCGGTTTGCTCGTTTTTGCGACGTTGTTCCAGCAGGTCGTAATAAACCTTACCGGAGCACATCACCACGCGCTTAACCTGTTTCGGATCCAGTTCGTCGACTTCACCAATCGCTGGCAGGAAGCTGCCGTCAGCCAACTCCTCAAGCGTAGAAACCGCCAGAGGATGACGCAACAGAGACTTCGGTGACATCACGATCAGCGGACGGCGCATACCGCGCAGTGCCTGACGGCGGATCATGTGGTAAACCTGCGCCGGGGTAGACGGGATACATACCTGCATATTTTGCTCAGCGCAAAGTTGCAGATAACGTTCCAGACGCGCGGAGGAGTGCTCCGGCCCCTGCCCTTCGTAGCCGTGCGGCAGCAGCATCACCAGACCACACATGCGGCCCCATTTCTGTTCGCCGGAACTGATGAACTGGTCGATAACCACCTGTGCACCGTTGGCGAAGTCACCGAACTGCGCTTCCCAGATGGTCAGGGTGCGCGGTTCAGCGGTCGCGTAACCGTATTCAAAGGCCAGCACCGCTTCTTCGGAAAGCACGGAATCCCAGACATTGAATTCGCCCTGGCTGTTATGAATATTGGCCAGCGGCACGTACACGGAACCGTTTTTCTGGTTATGGATCACCGCATGGCGATGGAAGAAGGTGCCGCGGCCGGTATCTTCACCGGACAGACGAATCGGAATACCTTCATCTACCAGCGTAGCGTAGGCCAGATTTTCCGCGCCACCCCAGTCGAACTTCTTATTGCCTTCGGCCATCTCGTTACGGTCGCCGTAAATCTTGGCAACGCGGGATTGCATTTCGATAGCATCAGGCACATGGCTGACACGACGCGCCAGTTCCTGCAGGCGTTTCAGCTCGACCTTGTTCGGATAAGCCTCATCCCACTCATGATTCAGATACGGTGACCAGGTGAAAGTGTGCATGTCATTCTGACGCCACTCTTCCACCACGCATTCACCGGCATCCAGCGCATCGCGGTACAGGTTGACCATTTCCGTGGCATCTTCGAGGCTGGCTACGTTTTGCTCAGTCAGGACATCAGCGTAAATCTTGCGTGGCGTCGGGTGTTTCTTGATCTTGTTGTACATCAGCGGCTGGGTTGCGCTAGGTTCGTCGGCCTCGTTATGGCCGTGGCGACGGTAGCAAACCAGGTCGATCATGACGTCACGTTTAAAGGTGTTACGGAAATCCAATGCCAGGCGGGTCACGAAAGCCACCGCTTCAGGGTCATCGGCATTGACGTGGAAAATCGGTGCCTGCACCATTTTCGCGATATCGGTACAGTAATCGGTAGAACGCGCATCTTTCGGATTCGAGGTGGTGAAGCCCACCTGGTTATTGATGACGATACGCACGGTACCGCCCACTTCATAACCGCGTGCCAGCGACATGTTCAGGGTTTCCTGAACCACACCCTGACCGGTAATGGCCGCGTCACCGTGAATGGTGATTGGCAGAACCATGTTGCTGCGCGCTTCGTCCAGACGATCACGACGGGCACGAACAGAACCGATGACGACCGGGCTGACGATTTCCAGGTGCGACGGGTTAAACGCCAGCGCCAGGTGAACCATACCGCCTTCGGTTTCCACATCAGACGAATAACCCATGTGGTATTTCACATCACCGGTGCCCAGGTGTTCTTTATGCTTACCGGAGAATTCGTCGAACAGGTCCTGAGGTTTTTTGCCCAGCACGTTGATCAGCACGTTCAGACGACCGCGGTGCGCCATACCCAGCACGACTTCGCGGGTTCCGTTTTTGCCGGCATGACGGATCATTTCTTTCAGCATCGGAACCAGCGCATCGCCACCTTCGAGTGAGAAGCGTTTTGCACCCGGGAATTTCGCCCCCAGATAACGCTCCAGACCTTCTGCAGCGTCAGCTCTTTAAGAAACGTTTTCTTCTCATCATTGGTGAAACTCGCACGACCTGCCACGGATTCAATTCGCTGTTGGATCCAGCGTTTCTCTTCAGTGTTGGTAATGTGCATGTATTCCGCACCAATGGAACCGCAATAGGTTTGCTTCAGGGCTTTATACAGCTCGCCGAGCTGCATGGTTTCCTTGCCAATGGCAAATGAACCGACGTTGAAGGTTTCCTGGAAATCAGCTTCAGTCAGATGGTGGAACGCCGGGTCCAGATCAGGCACGGCGTCCAGCTTCCACAGGCCGAGGGGATCAAGGTTTGCGTTCTGATGACCACGGAAGCGGAAGGCGTTGATTAACTGCAGCACCTTGACTTGCTTGGCATCCGTTTCCGGATCGCTGATGGAGGAGTTATAACGTGACGCGTCTTTCGCCAGGCGGCGGAAGTAGTCCCGAGTTTGAGAATGGAGTTGCTCTGGTTTCACACCCACTGTTGGTAGCTGTTTAAAAATCGAACGCCAGCTATCGTCAACGGAACCAGGATCGGTTAAGTAGTCTTCATAGAGTTGCTCTATGTAAGACTGGTTTGCACCCGCCAGATAGGAGGAATCCAGCCAGGCCTTCATTGCGCCGTTCTGCATCGTGATCCCTTAAGCTTTGAAGCTTTAGTTTTCGCCGTGGTTAATAATAATGACCGTGATACACCGCGGTAAAACGGTTTTCCATACTAAAACAGTTCGTTGGTTGAGCGGTTGGCTCTTCAAGGAACCTTCAGAAATCCGCCATGCGCGTGACTGATTTTTGAAGTTACCCTGCTTATTTCTGCTGCCTTTCGGGGGATTTTTATCTCCCGGTTTTTGACCCGGCTATCTTACTCCAGTCAGGCGCAACTTTGTTGCACTTGTTGCTACTTTGTTATTAAAAAATTAATTATTTGCTATCCCCACCTCAGTTACCACATTTGTAACTAAAGAAAGCGAAAAACCGGTGGTAACTAAATAACAGCGGGAACCTGAGTTCCCGCTGTGCGTGGCTTATCAATCAGGCACCGCGTTGTAGCAGCATCGATTTAATATGGCCGATAGCCTTGGTCGGGTTCAGCCCCTTTGGACATACACTCACACAGTTCATGATGCTGTGGCAGCGGAATACGCTGAAAGCATCATTCAGATCGTCAAGGCGCGATTGAGTCTCGGTATCGCGGCTGTCGATCAGGAAACGGTAAGCGGCCAGAAGGCCTGCCGGACCGACAAACTTGTCGGGATTCCACCAGAAAGACGGGCAGGACGTTGAACAGCAGGCGCAGAGAATACATTCGTACAATCCGTCCAGCTTTTCGCGGTCATCCGGCATTTGCAAATGTTCACGCGCCGGAGGATTTTTCCCATCATTCAACAAGTAAGGCTTAATCTTCTCATACTGCTTATAGAATTGTCCCATGTCTACTACAAGGTCACGGACAACCGGTAACCCCGGCAACGGACGGATTACAATTTTCTTGCTGCCGTTACGCAACGTCGAGACTGGTGTGATACACGCCAGGCCGTTTTTGCCGTTCATGTTGACGCCATCTGACCCGCAAACACCTTCACGGCATGAGCGGCGGAAAGCCAGCGTCGGATCCTGTTCTTTCAGCAAAATCAGCGCGTCGAGCAACATCATATCGCGCCCTTCTTTAGCTTCCAGCACGTAATCTTTCATGTACGGCACGTCATCAACGTCCGGGTTGTAGCGATAAATCGAAAATTCAATTTTCATAATCTGTCTCCGCTCCGCCCTAGTAAGTACGCGCTTTCGGCGGGAACGCCGCGCGAAGCTTAGGCTGCATGTTCACCTCACGGCGGGTCATGCTTTCTGTTTCTGGCTGATACAACGTGTGGCACAACCAATTCGCATCATCACGCTCAGGGAAGTCGAAACGGCTGTGAGCACCACGGCTTTCAGTGCGGTAGTTTGCAGAGACAGCGGTGGAGAACGCAGTTTCCATCAGATTATCCAGTTCCAGACACTCAACGCGCTGGGTGTTGAACTCTGAGGACGTATCATCCAGACGGGCAGATTTCAGACGCTCGCGGATCACTTTCAGTTCTTCCAGACCTTTCGCCATCGCATCACCTTCACGGAATACCGAGAAGTTGTTCTGCATGCACGATTGCAGGTCTTTACGGATAGCCACCGGATCTTCACCTGAACGGGTGTTGTTCCAGCGGTTCAGACGCTCCAGAGATACATCAATGTCGTCCTGAGAAGCATCACGGCTTTCGCCCTGCTCAGTGATAGATTCCTGCAGATGCATACCCGCTGCACGACCAAACACCACCAGATCCAGCAGTGAGTTACCACCAAGGCGGTTAGCGCCGTGAACCGATACGCAGGCGATTTCGCCGACCGCGAACAGCCCAGGGATCACTTCATCCTGACCCTGCGCGTTCACACGCAGCGCCTGACCGGTCACTTTGGTCGGAATACCGCCCATCATGTAGTGGCAGGTTGGGATAACAGGGATCGGTTCTTTCACCGGATCGACGTGTGCGAAGGTACGCGACAGTTCAAGGATGCCCGGCAGGCGGGATTCCAGAACGTCTTTACCCAGATGATCGAGTTTCAGTTTAGCGTGCGGGCCCCACGACCTTCGCAGCCACGGCCTTCACGGATTTCGATCATGATGGAACGCGCCACCACGTCACGACCCGCCAGGTCTTTGGCATTCGGCGCATAACGTTCCATGAAACGTTCGCCGTCTTTATTGAGCAGATAACCGCCTTCACCACGGCAGCCTTCTGTCACCAGAACGCCTGCGCCGGCGATACCGGTCGGGTGGAACTGCCACATTTCCATGTCCTGCACCGGAACACCTGCACGTAACGCCATGCCAACACCGTCGCCAGTATTAATGTGGGCGTTGGTGGTGGACTGGTAAATACGGCCTGCGCCGCCGGTCGCCAGTACGGTGGCTTTGGCTTTGAAATACACCACTTCGCCGGTTTCAATACAGATTGCGGTACAGCCGACGATCGCGCCGTCCTGGTTTTTCACTAAATCCAGTGAATACCATTCAGAGAAAATCGTGGTGCCTTTTTTCAGGTTTTGCTGATACAGCGTGTGCAGCAAGGCGTGACCGGTACGGTCAGCGGCGGCCGCAGTACGTGCCGCCTGCTCGCCACCGAAGTTTTTCGACTGGCCGCCAAACGGACGCTGATAAATGCGGCCATCTTCAAGACGGGAGAAAGGCAGCCCCATGTGTTCGAGTTCCAGAATCGCTTCCGGCCCGGTTTTACACATATATTCAATGGCGTCCTGGTCACCGATATAGTCGGAACCTTTTACGGTGTCGTACATGTGCCATTCCCAGTCATCCTCATGGGTGTTACCCAGCGCGACGGTGATACCGCCCTGCGCGGACACCGTATGGGAGCGGGTCGGGAAGACTTTTGAAATCAGGGCGCAAGACAGCCCCATTTGTGAAATCTGTAACGCGGCACGCATACCGGCGCCACCTGCACCGATGACGACAGCATCAAACTCTCTGACTGGCAGATTCATTTACTACGCTCCCCAAACAACAATTGTTCCGTAAAGTAGGTAAACCACTAACACCACGACGATAGCCAGTTGCAGCATCAGCCGGACAGCCAGCGGTTTCACATAGTCCGTTAACACCTGCCACATGCCGATCCACGCGTGTATCAGAATTGAGAGCAGCGCCAGCAGTGTGAATACTTTGGTGATGGAGGAAGAGAAGAAGCCATGCCAGACATCAAATGTCAGTTCCTGAGCCAGAACCACGAAGCCCAGAATATAGAGGATATACAGGGTGAGGATAATTGCGGAAGCACGCAGTAACAGCCAGTCGTGCACACCATTACGCCCTAACGCAGAAACGTTGCTTACCATACGAGAACTCCAGCCAGAATTGACAGCACGACGGTCAGCCCGATTGCCACCTGGGCAGAACGGGTACCGGCAGCCAAACTCTCTTCGATATAGCCAAAATCCATCAGCAAATGGCGTACGCCACCGCAAACGTGATAGGCCAGCGCAGTGAGTATTCCCCAAAAGATGAATTTGACGAAGAAGCTATTCATGATGGCGGCAGCATGCGCAAACCCTTCAGGAGAAGAGAGAGACAGGCCTAACAGCCAGAGGAGGATACCGACGGCGACGAAGGTAATTACGCCAGAGACTCGGTGTAAGATGGACGCTATCGCAGTAACAGGAAACCGGATCGTTTGCAGATCCAGATTGACAGGTCTTTGTTTTTTCACGGTTTTGCCCACACAGCTCTTATTATTTTTCCTCCGGTCCGGAGCAGTATGTCAGACAGCACCCTTTCCTTCGTTCTTGTCGTTGTGGATGCGTTGACTTACCGCCTCCCCACAGAACCAATAACGTTGGAAAGCTGAGCTAAAAGCCCAACATTTCACGCGCTCAAACAACGACATCCGATGTGCTTAAACGGCGCAGAAATGTGTTTTCCTTTAAGTCCATTTTCATAAAATCTGAGACAAAAAAGAGAGTGCTGGGTGCTCCTACTTCGGATTGCCCGGAGACCTTGTAGGAGTATAGGTTGATCACATTCCTATTACAATTGCCCTACAAATGCTTTATTCACATTTCTCCGAAACAGTGAGTTAGCTCCCATTTTTCACAAAAGACACGAAATAAATTATCCAGTTTGACATTTGATCAACATTTCCATTACAAATGAACTATCCCTATAGGACTGTGATTCTGCGCACATACCGGCTTCGCCTTCACGCACCAAAATGGTGAAAGTTTCTGAAGAATCAGTGGATCACACAATCGCAATGCAGGGTCTTCCCTGACGGCTCAAGTTATGCAAAAGTGGTGATTGTGTAAATCCTCATACTCTTCACAGGTACTGAGCGACAGAACAGTAATGATTTACCGAATCGTTAACAACGATGAAACGCCGCTTGTTTGTCACAGAGCAGTCTGAGACTGCACTTCGACTCAGCTCTACGTTCCCTTCCCATTCGATCGCAGAGCTAAGGCTGACAATAATAATGACCTTACAAGGCGTCGCTTCCAGGCATTTCTGTTGTTACTGATTTTTAAAAATAAGGCGCTAAGGAGACTGTAAATGGCTGATAAGAAAGCGACACTTACCCTACAAGGTCACGACCCGATTGAACTAAACGTGCTGTCCGGCACACTGGGCCAGGATGAAGTGGATATCCGCACCCTCGGTTCTAAAGGTCTTTTCACTTATGACCCCGGTTTCACCTCTACTGCATCCTGCGAGTCCAAAATCACCTATATCGACGGTGACGAAGGCGTTCTGCTGCACCGTGGTTTCCCGATTGACCAGCTGGCACAGGAGTCCACTTTCCTTGAAGTGAGCTATTTGCTGCTGAACGGCGAAGTGCCGACTCAGAAACAGTACGATGAATTCAAAACCAATGTCACCCGTCACACCATGGTGCATGAGCAAATCACCCGTCTGTTCCACGGCTTCCGTCGCGACTCTCACCCGATGGCGGTCCTGTGTGGCGTCACCGGCGCGCTGGCCGCGTTTTATCACGACTCCATCGACGTAGAAAACGAACGTCACCGTGAAATCGCAGCTTACCGTCTGCTGTCTAAAATGCCGACCGTCGCTGCCATGTGTTACAAATATTCTATCGGCCAGCCGTTTGTATATCCGCGCAACGACCTGTCCTATGCAGGTAACTTCCTGCACATGATGTTCGCCACCCCATGTGAAGAATACAAAGTGAATCCGATTCTGGAACGCGCGATGGATCGTATTCTGATCCTGCACGCTGACCATGAGCAAAACGCCTCCACGTCCACCGTGCGTACCGCCGGTTCTTCTGGCGCTAACCCGTTCGCCTGTATTGCTGCCGGTATTGCGTCCTTGTGGGGACCGGCTCACGGCGGCGCGAACGAAGCTGCACTGAAAATGCTGGAAGAAATCAGCAGCGTTGATCACATCCCTGAATTTGTGAAACGTGCAAAAGACAAGAATGATTCTTTCCGCCTGATGGGCTTTGGTCACCGTGTTTACAAAAACTACGACCCGCGCGCAACCGTGATGCGTGAAACCTGTCATGAAGTGCTGAAAGAGTTGGATCTGAAAGACAACCTGCTGGAAGTAGCGATGGAGCTTGAACATATCGCACTGAACGACCCGTACTTCATCGAGAAGAAACTGTACCCGAACGTCGATTTCTACTCCGGCATCATCCTGAAAGCCATGGGTATTCCCTCTTCCATGTTCACCGTGATCTTCGCGATGGCGCGTACTGTTGGCTGGATTGCTCACTGGAGCGAAATGCATCAGGAAGGTATCAAAATTGCCCGTCCTCGCCAGCTTTATACCGGCTATGACAAACGCGATTTCCATTCTCAGCTGAAAAAATAATTCCCTCCTGTCCTAATATACAAGGCCGATGAATAATTCATTGGCCTTTTTATTTATTCAACCCAAAGAGACCTTAATTATATATTAAGCATAAATTAACGATTCAATATATCAGTACCAATATTTGACGCTTATCCTTCCGTGATATACCATCCCCCCGAAATTCATATGACAATAAACTCATAGTCATCAACAATATGATTCATTGCAATCCGCCAATTAAAAAAGCGTATTAATGAAACATGTAAGATAAACACGCCATTATTAAAACAAAGGACATTTTGACATGGAAGAATATCGGGAACACCCGCATTCATTTAAAAAAACATTATTATCGAGCGCCATCTTTAGTCTTTTATTACCGTCATCTATTGCACTTGCAACAACCACATTTTCAACGGGCATAACCCCTGCTGATGCCTTGAGTTTCGCTACGACGGGTACGGGCGATCACGCTTACACCATCACCGGCGCGGGTACAGAAGTTATTGTTGATGGTGAAATCACTATTCCCGGAATACCTTCGCCAGTGCCCGTTCAATCCGTGGTTTCCACGACCGGCAGCGAAGCTTATGCATTCAATATTATTAGCGGAGGTAAGTTAATCCTTAATTATGCTGATGTCAGCACAACAGATTCCAGCAAAACATTTAACATTATTACTGGCGCATCAGCCGAAATTAATAATACCGACATCCGTACGGGTAAAGATGACAGCAGTGTTATTTATGTCTCAGATGTCGGTTCAACATTAACAGGTAATGATATACGTATCACCAGTGATGCCGCTCAGGCACAGGGAATTAATATCCAGTCGGGTGCATCGGTGAACCTGAGTAATGTAAACATAGAATTAACTAACGCAAAACATGCGCTCACCGTTTCTGACGCCTCATTGAGCATTGAAAATCTCACGGTTAAACAAAACTCTGCAGGTTCCCAAAATGTCATTTATGCGTCAGGTTCCAGCGATGCCAAAAGAACTACCGTTGACATAATAAACGGCAACGTCGAAATGACCGGCACTGACGATATCATGGTGAATAGCAACGCCTATAGCGATGTGACGTTGACAGGCGGGACCTACACCACGACAGGCAATAATAACATCGGTTTTTTTGCCAGTCAGGGCGCAACGCTAACGGCCAAAAATATAGTGCTCAAGACCGAAGGTACCCGTTCAGCCGCTGCTTTAGCCACAGGCTCCGGGGCTATGGCACTTGATACCGCTGAGATCACCACAACCGGTACGGGAAGTAATCTGCTGGTTGCGATGAATGATTCTACCCTTGATGCCAATGCGGTTACGGGGATTTCTACCGGCGAAGGGGCTTCCGCTGTCCGTTCCTACGCCAACAGCCAGATGACCATCAGCAACAGCGAGTTATCGGCCTCCGGTGCATTCGCAAATGGCATCTATACGCAGGGTTTTGATGCAGATCATCAGGCTATCGTGACGCTGGGTAACAGCCTTGTCAGCAGCGCCACCAGTGAGGGAATACTGGCTGCAGGTGCCAATACCCGGATTAACGTGAACAACCGGTCAACCGTGCAAAGCGGAAACGGTATTCTGCTGAGAGCCGGAAGTTTCACAGATACTGATACGGGCGTTACCGCGCAAAGTCAGGTGAATTTATCTGCCAGTAATTCTTATATGGAAGGCGATATCATTGCCGATACCGGCAGTGTTGTGGATGTCTATCTTAACAGCGGCTCTGAATGGCAAGGCATCACCGCCAGTACCAACAGCATTAATATCGACGATTCCAGCCGGTGGACGCTGACCGGTGATTCCACGATTTCGCAGATGAACTCCGGTGGCACCACGTTCTTCACACATAACGGTAATGAATACTCTGAACTTACCGTGAACAGCAATATGACCGGCGACGGCACATACCGTATCAATACCTATCTGGATGACAGCAACTCGCCGACAGACAAGATCCACGTAACGGGCGACATTACCGGTCAAAATACCTTGTTTGTCACCAGCACAGGCGGCAACGGTAACTATACACAGGGCAACGGGATTGAAGTGGTTACCGTGGATGGAACCAATACACAGGGAACCAATGCCTTCACGCTGGGGAATTCTGTCTCAGCGGGTGCGTTCAACTACGGGCTGCGTAAAGGTGATATCACCACCGGTGAGGGTGAAAACTGGTATCTGAGCACCTGCGCTAATTATGATTGTTCAACGCCGATCCCTGCCCCTACGCCTGATCCAACGCCTGATCCAACGCCAGATGATAATCCGGACGCGAATCCGGACGCCAATCCGGATGTGAACCCAACTCCGACGCCATCCGACGACATCCAGCCGTGGCGTGAGGAAGTGCCGGGATATATCGCGGCACCGGCGCTGAATATGCAGTATGGCTTTGATGCGATTGGCACTTATCACCAGCGTACCGGCGGTGATGTGCTGCATAAAGACGGCGCATGGGGTCGGATTGTCGGTACTCACACCGAGAATGACGCAGGCCGTTACAGCTATGATACCGATACCTGGTATGCGCAGTTGGGTATGGATCTGATATGGGATAAAAACGAAGAAAACACCGAACGCAGTGCCGGTATTCTCGTGACACTCGGACGTCAGAATACCGACGCGGAAGACAGCCTTCGCAGCAATAACCCGATATATTCCGTACAAGCTGGCAGTGTAGACAGCGACATCTATAGCCTCGGCGGTTACTACACGCTAAAAGCGCAGGATGGCGGCTACATTGACGCGGTGGGTATGGGCAGCTGGTATAAAAACAGCTATGACAGCACGCATGATGCCGATCAGGACGGTTATGGCGTCGCGTTATCAGTGGAAGCCGGCAAACCCTTTACACTGCATGAAAATCTGAAAATTGAACCTCAGGCGCAGGTGATTTATCAGTATCTGAATCTGGAAGATTTCAACGATGGCATCAGCAATGTCTCCGGCGTATCAACCAGTAATGCGCAGGCACGCGGCGGTGTGCGGTTGTTCATGGATAATCCAACCTGGACGCCTTATCTGACGCTGGATGCCGTCACGACTATTGGCGATGAACCCGAAGTACAATTCGCGACTCAACGGCTTAAAGCGGAATTCAGCGACAACTGGTGGCAGACTGGCGCAGGGCTGGCGGGCAAACTCAGTGAAAACACCACAATTTATACAGACGTCCGCTACCAGAAAGGATTCGATTCAGATCTGGAAGGTTACAGCGGTAATCTGGGTATCAAAGTGAATTTCTGATTCTGAAAACACTGAGCAAGGGCACTCCGGTGCCCTTTTCTTTTTTATCTTTCAGACCTGGCACACCGGACACCAGAAGAATGGTCGCGATGACACACTGGTTTTCATGATCGGATCGCCGCAACGTTCACATGGCTGGCCTGTGCGGCCAAATACCTTAAAACGGAACAGCGCGCCGTGATGCACATTTTCATCCATCGTACCTCGCGTGGCGTACGACAACCGCGCAACAGACAAACAGGCATCGGCCAGCGCATCCCGTTCCGTGTCATTCAGCTCTTTCGGTTTATGATCCGGCAGCAGTTTCGCCAGCCAGAGAATTTCCGCCCGCAGATAATTCCCCAACCCGGCCAGAAAAGCCTGATCCAGCAACATTCCGCCTAACTGCCGGTTGCAGAATTTAGGTGAAAGTAACCGTTCACGTACCTGTGCGACCGTCAACGTCTCATCCAGCACGTCGGGGCCGATACGTTGCAGGAACGGATGCTTTTCGATTTCCGCCGTATCGTAAATACTGATTTCGGACGCGCTGTAGAGCAAAATCGCCGCTTCGGTGGTTTCCAGCTTTACCCGCAGCGAGCGTTTGGTTTCTTTCTCCACTTCACCGGCATTGACCACCCGCCAGACGCCGTAAAGCTGATTGTGGCTGTACAACGTCAGTCCGTTGGAAAAGTGCGTCAGCAGGGCTTTCCCCCGCGTTTCAATCGACGTGATTCTGGTTCCACGCAGCGCTGACTGATAAGGTTTCAGGGCCGGAAACGCAAACCAGACATCCGTCAGAGGCTTATTCACTACCGCCGTAGCCAGCACATCGGCCGCACGGCGAATTTCAGGACCTTCAGGCATCAGTGAGTCGCACCCCCGGCAATTTTCAAATCTTGTTCCGTGTGCAGCGCGATGGCGATCGTCAGCTCAAGGGCGTTCAGAACAGTATGTACTGACATACTTGGCGCCCCCAGATGATGCGCGGCCTGTTCAGGCAGATAAGGAATATGGATAAAACCGCCCTTCACCACCTTACAGGCAGGCTGCGCCAGACGATGCATCAGGCCGTACATCACGTGGTTACAAACGTAGGTACCGGCGGTTTGCGACACCGATGCAGGGATCCCCGACTCGCGTAATCCGTTGACAATTGTCTTGATCGGCAGAGTGGAAAAATACGCCGCCGGGCCGTCGCTGACAATCACCTCATCCACCGGCTGATTGCCGTCGTTATCGGCAATACGCGCGTCATCGACGTTGATCGCCACGCGTTCGATGCTGAAATCATTGCGGCCACCGGCCTGTCCGACGCAGATCACCATTTCCGGCAGCACTTCATCGATCGCCGCATTCAGCGCATCAATGGCTTTGCCGAACACGCACGGCAACTGACGAACCACAATCTGCGCGCCCGACAATTCCAGGTCACCCAGTTGCTTTACTACTTCCCATGATGGATTAACGCGCTCGCCGCCAAAAGGCTCAAAACCGGTGACTAAAACTTTACGCATAGAGGTACTCCTCAGATTCTGCAAAAATCAGCCTGCGCTGATCTGAATATCCTGTTCAGCAAACGCGTGCCTCAACCGGCGGGCAAACGTCAGCGCGTGCTCACCATCACCATGCAGACAGACAGTTTCCGCATTAACGGGCACCCAGACACCTTCGCGGCTGAGCACTTTTTGTTGCTGTATCATCGACAATGTCTGATCCAACGCCAGTTCGTCGCTTTCGATCATCGCATCCGGCTGAGTGCGCGGCACCAGTGATCCGTTGTTCTGATAACGCCGGTCAGCGAACACTTCCTGACGGGTTTGCAGGCCAAGGCGTTCGCCAGCACGAATTAATTCGCTGCCCGCCAGCCCGACCAGACGCAATGCCGGATCCACCGCATGTACCGCTCGGGCGATGGCATCCGCCAGCACGGCGTCGGTTGCTGCCTGGTTGTACAACATGCCGTGCGGCTTTACATGCACCATGTGTCCGCCTTCCGCACGGGTGATGGCAGCCAGCGCACCCAGCTGATACACCACCTGCGCATACACGGTTTCGGCAGGGAGTTGCATGGCGGTGCGGCCAAAATTTTCCCGATCAGGAAAACTCGGGTGCGCGCCAATCGCCACACCGTATTTCAGCGCCCGGCGCACGGATTGCTGCATGGTCTGCGCGTCACCGGCATGAAATCCGCAGGCGATATTGGCTGAACTGACGAGCTGCAACAGCGCCTCGTCATTCCCACAGCCTTCGCCTAAATCGGCGTTAAGATCAATAACCATGCAGCCCCCGTTTAATCTGTTCGATAAAGAGTGATTGCTCACGTAAGGCCTTCTGCGCGTCTTCCGGTGTGCATTTGACGAAATGAATCGGTTCGCCCAGGCGGATTTGCGCCAGATTATACAAATCCGCCTCAATAACACAGGCAATACGCGGATAGCCGCCAGTGGTCTGAGCATCGGCCATCAGAACAATCGGCTGGCCACCATGTGGCACCTGCACCACGCCCGGCAATAAGCCGTGCGACAGCATTTCACGGTCAGTTTCGCGTTTCAGGGTATGCCCGTGCAGACGGTATCCCATACGGTTACTTTGCGGGCTGAGCTGCCAGGCGGCGCGCCAGAATTCATCGCGCGACTTCTCGCTGAATTCCTGATACTCCGGCCCCGGCAATGCACGAATGCGGTTGCCAAACAGCAGTTGTTTAATGCCACCGGTTTTTTGCGGTTGCCGGAACGAATCACCGATGGGCAACATATCGCCATCCTGCAACGGACGCCCGTGGAAACCGCCGAATTTGGCTTTCAGATCGGTACTGCGTGATCCCATAACTTCCGGCACATCAATGCCGCCGGAAACTGCCAGATAGCTGCGCATGCCGCGGGTGGGCATTTTCAGAGTCAGCACCTGCCCCGGTTTCACTTCGTAACACCAGCCGGTCCACACCTCTTTACCATCAAGTTGTGCGTGACAACCGGCGCCGGTCAGCGCGATCCAGCCTTCGCGGTGAAACCCGGCACTGAACTGACCGAGGGTAATTTCCAGCGCAGCCGCATTTTCGTCATTGCCAACCAGCAGATTGGCAGACCGCAGCGCCGGGGCATCCAGCGCGCCGGACTGACTGACGCCCTGCTGGCGGTAACCATTGCGGCCTAAATCCTGCACCGTGGACAACATCCCGGCGCGTAAAACCTTCAGCATACGCCCTCCTTCTGTGGCACAAAACGCACGCTGTCGCCCGGCAGCAATAATGTCGGCTGTTCCCGCAGCGGATCAAACATCGCGATGAGCGACTGGCCGATCAGTTGCCAGCCCCCCGGGGTCTCAAGAGGATAAATACCTGTCTGACTGCCGCCAATGCCAACCGAACCCGCAGGCACTGACAGGCGCGGTTCGCCGTGACGTGGCGTGGCAAGTGTCGAAGGCATGCCGCCCAGATAAGGGAAACCGGGCTGGAAACCGAGAAAATAGACGATGTAATCAGCACCTGCGTGACATTCGACGACCTGACGCGGCGTCATGCCGGTATGACGCGCCACGTTGTCCAAATCCGGCCCCTGCGCCTTCCCGTAAATCACCGGAATTTCAATCAGCCGCGATTCAGGCTCAATGGCTTCGCTTTCTTCCCACCAGTTTTGCAGACGCTCAATGGCATCCAGCGCCGAACTTTGCGCCTCGGAGAGTAATACCGTCAGATTATTCATGCCGGGAATGACTTCACGCACGCCCGGATACGCGGCGCGATCCTGTAAACGTTGCGTCAGCCCCCAGATCCGTTGCTGGCTTACCAGTGATACCGGGGGTTCAAGTTCCAGCACTACCGCGCGTTCGCCCAGCAGGTAACATCGTGCTCGTTGCACTCAGGCACTCCTTAAAGAAGGGTTGTGGATCATTGGGTTATTCATCGAATCAATAGCGTGAGATTTGTTATCAGTTATGCGTGAAACAGAGTGCTGATGTCAACTCATCTGCCTCTTTGCGCAGGCGACGGAGGTTTCGCCCGCCGCCCGCAACTGCTACTCTCAGAAACGTTGCTGTTTTTTAGCGTTTGGATAACGCCTTCGTTACACAATAGGGATGGCCTGTGAGAAAACCATTAGCACTCTTTTTTCCGCTCTACACCACGACATTACTGATGTTACTGGGTTCCGGCCTGCTGACGACTTACATTTCCCTGCGTCTTTCCGCGATTCATGTCAGCGGCGCGATGATCGGGGCGATCATCGCAGCCAACTACATCGGGCTGGTGATCGGCGGCAAAGTCGGCCATATCCTGATCGCCCGCGTCGGCCATATTCGTGCCTACGTTTCCTGCTCCGGCATTATCACCGCCGCCGTGCTGGGCCATGGCCTGACTGACATCATCCCGGTCTGGGTGGTGCTGCGCCTGATCATCGGCTTATGCATGATGGTGCAATATATGGTGCTGGAAAGCTGGCTCAACGATCAGGCCGAAGCCAGTCAGCGCGGCGTGGTATTCGGCTTTTATATGGTGGCGTCTTATCTCGGGATGGCGCTTGGTCAGGTCGTACTGATGCTCAACAGCGATTTAGGCGTCAGTACGCTTATCGTTATTGCCTTGTGTTTTGCCCTGTGCCTGGTGCCGATTGCGCTGACTACACGCACCAACGTCGGCCATATGTCGCCAGCGCCGATGGAACTGAAATTCTTTATTGGTGCTATCCCCAAAGTGCTGGCTATCACGTTGCTGATTGGCATGGTCGTCGGTTCGTTCTACGGGCTGGCGCCGATTTACACCAGCCAGCAATCGCTGAGCACACAACAAACCGGTCTGTTTATGGCGCTGGCGATTTTCGCCGGGCTGCTGGCACAGTTCCCGCTCAGCTGGCTTTCCGACCGCTATAACCGCAACATGCTGATGCGCATAAACGCCATCCTGCTGGCCGTTACCGCCCTGCCGCTGGCGTTGTTCAGCCACATCTCATTCCCGCTGTTGCTCGCCATTGGTTTTGTCGTCAGCCTGATGCAGTTCACGTTGTACCCGCTGATCGTCGCACTCGCCAATGACATGATCGAACCGGAGCGTCGCGTCTCGCTTTCAGCCTGTCTGCTGATGGCTTTTGGCGTCGGCGCCTGTATCGGCCCGCTGGCGGTCGGCGCGCTGATCGAACCGCTGGGTGGCAATATCCTGTATGCGTTTTTTGCCCTGTGCGGTGCCGGGATTGTGGCACTGAGCCGGACGTCGAAAAAGGAAGAAGAAACACAGATGGCGGTCGATGCACCGGTTCCGCACATCGCCATGCCGGACAGCCTGAGCAGTTCCCCGCTCTCGCCTGCGCTAAACCCGGCGTTTGACGAACAGATGATTCAGGAAACCATGCCCGCACCGGAAAACGTGGTGGAACCGCAGGTTGAGGAAAGCGAAGCCGCAGAGGAAGAAGAAGAGGAAAGCAAGTATCCACCGCAGGGCGCAGACCCCGAAGTGGATACCGGATTACAGCGGGCGTTCACCCTGCTGGAAGACAACGTTTCTGAAGAGACGGTCGAAAAGAAAAATTAGGCAGGATTGTCGATGTCGATGAACATGACGTCTAACCCGTGTTCCGCTGCCAGCCATTCGCCCAGCGCTTTCACGCCATAACGTTCGGTGGCGTGATGGCCTGCGGCAAAGAAATGCAGGCCCATTTCACGGGCAATATGAATGGTTTGTTCAGACACTTCGCCGCTGATAAAGGCATCGACGCCAAATTCTGCGGCTTTCTGAATGTAGCCCTGACCGCCACCGGAACACCATGCCACGCGACGGATTTCGGCAGGTGCATTCTGTGAACTGTGCAGCACGTTGCGATCCAGCGTCACTTCAATGCGCTGGCGGAATGCTTCACCGGTCAGTGGTTTTTCCAGCTCGCCCCACGGCAACAGCAGGGCAATTTCCCCCTGCACGTCGATACCGAACAGTTTCGCCAGTTGCGCGTTATTCCCCAGCTCCGGATGGCCGTCCAGCGGCAGATGGTAGGCGTACATATTGGTATCCGTTGCCAGCAACGTCTTAAGACGGTTACGCTTCATGCCGCGGATTTCAGCCGGTTCGTCTTTCCAGAAATAACCGTGATGCACCAGAACCGCATCAGCTTCGACAGCAATCGCGGCATCCAGCAGATCCTGCGACGCCGTCACGCCGGTCACCACGCGCTGCACTTCACGACGCCCTTCAACCTGCAATCCGTTCGGCGCGTAATCTTTGTAATTGCTGATATCCAGTTTCTGATTAATCAGCTTTTCAAGCTGGAGATTATTCATGGCGTTTCTCGTTATTAATGGATGGTCTACTTGATCTCTAATTTATCACCCTGCGCCATCCTGACAAAATTCACGCCCAGATTATTCCCTTTTTCCAGCTGCGCCATGATCGCCTGTTCAGGATCTGCCCCGGCTTTCAGGCTGGGTTTAACGTGGCTGATAATCACCGTCAGGCCTTTCAGCGAACCTTCGCCACCGGCGTATTGTTGCAGCGTTCCCAGCTCTTTCAGCAACCAGTCCGGCGTCAGATGCCCAAACAGTTTGCTGTCGGGTACGCCATCGGGATACGACGTTTCGATAATCAGCCCTTTCAGCCGTTGTGCTTTCACTTCATCGCCCAGCACGCGCCACACGGTATCAAGATTTTTTGATTTCTCGACTTCATCCGGGCCGGTGTCGCCGAAGAAGGCAAAAGACTGTTTATTGCGGCTGACCAGGATCATGCTGGATGGCGTACCGCCGTGACTCAGAGGATAAATACTGCCGTCCAGACCGGTCAGTCCGAGAGAAAATCTCTGTGCCGGACGCTGCTGGTTGAGGCGATAGGTGCCGATACGTAAACCACTGCCGGAGTCGGTAAAGTTTGGCCAGACGCGACCATTGAAATAATGCTGACGCAGCGTGCCAATGGTATCGGCCATGCCGTAAATCGGTTTTTTGCTGTCTTCCGGCGAGCTGATAATCACCCCTGCAAGATGGTCGAGATGACCGTGACTGATAAAGTATCCGCCAATCAGGTTACGGAAAACCGCGCCCTGCGGGGTCAGCGGTGCGGCATTTTCGGCGGTAACCTGCGGAAAACTGCCTTTCTCCAGCGCCTTGCGGATGCCCGGTAAAACAGAACCGGCATCCAGTCCGAGATAGAGTTTTTGATCGTCACTTCGGATCAGATAGGAGGTGAGGTTACCTTCTTCGACGCCGCCGTTCACGCCGAGCGCCACAACATCAAATCCCGCGTTGGCCTGGCCCGCCCAGCATGCCAGCATCATCGCCAGCAGGTATTTTTTCATCACATCGCTCCTTGTCGTGGTGAGAGAGTAAAGTCAGTCTGACCGGTTTTTTGCCGCCTCAAACGCCGCGAGCGTGTCTTTTCTCGCCTGCGCGTGATCAATAACCGGCAGCGGGTAGTCTAGCACGCGATGATGTTTTTCCGCCCAGCGATGCGGTTGATGAATGTCTCTTTCCGGCACATCCGCGAGTTCAGGCACCCAGGCTTTGATAAAGCGTCCGGCTTTATCAAAACGTTCGCCCTGTGTCGTCGGATTGAAAATACGAAAATACGGCGCGGCGTCAGTACCCGTCGAAGCACCCCACTGCCAGCCGCCGTTGTTGGCGGCCAGATCACCATCCAGAAGTTGCGACATGAAATAGCGTTCGCCTTCACGCCAGTTGATCAGTAAATCCTTCACCAGAAAACTGGCGACAATCATACGCAGACGGTTATGCATCCAGCCCGTCGCATTCAGCTGACGCATAGCCGCATCTACAATCGGATAACCGGTTTTCCCGTCTTTCCACGCCTGCAAATCATCGGGCGCATGACGCCAGCGCACGTTGTCAGTCCATGCAACGAACGGCTGATGTTTGCAAAGTTTCGGCCAGGCGACGATCAGATGGCGGTAAAACTCGCGCCACACCAGCTCATTCAGCCAGCCGAACGCGCCGCCGTCGGTTTTCTCCAGCACGTCCGGGCATTCGGCGCGCAGACGGTTCAGACACTGGCGCGGCGAAAGCACGCCAATGGCCAGATACGGCGAAAGCGAACTGGTGCCGTCGACCGCCGGTAAATCACGTTGTTCGAGGTAATCCTGCACCTGTTCACGACAAAAACTGCGCAGCCGGTTGCGCGCGGCTTCCTCGCCAATCGCAAAATGATCGCCGATATCCGCCAGCGGATAATCGAACGGCATCAGCCGGTGTGTCACCACTTTTTCAGCATTTTCTCGCGCCTGCGGCGCTGGCAAAGAACGGCTGTCTGATTCGATCAGGCGGGATAAAAACGCGCGGCGAAAAGGCGTATAAACCTTGTACATTTCATTATTGCCGGTCATTACCGAACCCGGGGGCAGCAGCAGACTATCGTCAAAAGCGTGGCAGATTACCGATTCACTGACCGCGTTCTCCAGCGCCGCATCACGCTGACGCTCGTTGAACTCATACTGTTTGTTATAAAACAGCGCATCCACTTTTTCGGTTTTGCAGAAATCTTTCAGCCACGTCACGCTGTCGGCAAAATCATCACACTGGTGGTAATGCAGACCGATGCCACGCTCAGCCAGCGCATGCTGTAACGCCTGAAGATGTTGATAAATAAACATCGCCTGCCGCGGTGCCATTTCATGTCGTTTCCACTGTTCAGGCGTGGCAACAAATACGGCAATAACACGCGCCTGCGGGTCTTCACAGGCGGCATGCAACGCGCGATTGTCGGTTATCCGCAGGTCATTACGGAACCAGACTAAATGCGTGGTCATATTTTCCCTTTTATATCCGTATTAATGTCCGTATCGAAGTTTTAAAGCTTCCGGATAAGGCTCGAAATAACGCTGGTCAGCCAGATAGGCATCCGGGTATTCCGACATGTAATGTTTGAGCAAGGTGATCGGCGCCAGCAACGGCTGCATGCCCTGGCGATAGCGGTCGATCAGGCCCGCAAGTTCCTGACGCTGCGGCGAACTCAGCTGTTTGCGGAAATACCCCTGCACATGCATCAGCACGTTGGTGTGATTGCGGCGCGTGGCTTTGTGGAGCAACAGGTTCATCAGCCGTAACCGGTATTCAGTGAAGTAGTCCTCAAGGGAATCCCACTCTGCCATCGCAGCCACAAAGCGCCCCAGCTCACGATATTCCGGCTGAGAATGGGCCAGCAAAATGAGTTTATAACGGCTGTGAAATGCCATCAGTTTGCCGCGCGTCAGGCCACTTTCGCGAAGCTGGTTCAGTTCAAACAGCGCAAAAACGCGCTCAACAAAATTCTCCCGCAGCACCGGATCGTTTAACCGCCCATCTTCTTCCACCGGCAACCACGGATGCTGTTTCATCAGCTCGGCGGTATACATCCCGATACCGGCTTTTTTGGCATCTTTACCGTTAGCGCTGTACACCCGCACCCGCTCCATCCCGCAGCTCGGGGATTTTGCACAGACGATATAACCGCAAAGGCCGGTCAGCGGCGCTACGCGTTTTTCGGCGTAACTCTGCATCTTTTCGGTGACGTCGATGCTCTCGTCATTGCTGAAACGCATCACGATACTGTCATCCATTTTCACCAGACGCAGCGCCGGACGCGGCGTCGGTAAGCCTATCGCCATTTCCGGGCAGATCGGCTCGAACCGCACATAAGGCGCCAGTTGCTCTACGGCAAACGCCAGACGCTTATGCCCGCCATCAAAGCGGACATTTTCACCCAGCAGGCATGCACTGATACCAATCGGAATTGTTTTCGTCATTGTTGGCGCCTTGTGTCCCAGAAAGGAAAGTAAGAGGTGGCATTGATTCATCACCCTTATGTATAACTTTAGCACAAGTTATACATAAAAATAATATTGTACAAGTTTATCGACAGGCAATAAAAAACCCCGCGGGGAACGGGGTTTCTGGCTCCTCCCCTTCGCAGGGGAGAGAGCTAAATCAGTAAAAGTCTTGGGTCGCCATCTCGGCATGACTCAGCCATACCGGCTTATCGCTGGTTTTCATCCAGACACGGTGTAAATAGCTGTAAAAACGGGCGCGGTCAGCGCGGAACAGCATGACCGGCAGGGCCAGAACACCGGCAGCGATAACAAAAGCGCGGCGGGCCAGTATGCGGGTCATTGTGTATGGCGTGTAATCATTCATCGCGTTGCTCCTGTGCAATTTGGAAAGTTTTCGGAAACTGTAAGTTGTGAAAAATATACTGCAATTGATGAAATTTTACTACTCATCTGACCACTTTAAAGTGTAAATTTTCGCCAATTTTGGCCTGTTGCTGTAATTGAGTTACAAAATGGTTAAATAAATACGTAACCCAGGTTAACCACCAATTCCTAAGTCATTGGAGTAACAGCAAGGCAGCAGGCGAAAGCATCCCGATGAGCGGACTCAGGTCAGTGATTCGGGTTAGTGAGCGCAGGTAACGCCGCTGTGGCTTTAAGGACGAAGGAATTTTTATACTTTTTTTACACGCAGGAACGCTTTCTTTTCAGGATCTTTTCCCGCCTTTCCTTATTCTCGCCACAACATAAAAACACACCTGTGGAGGTGGATTGTGAGTGTTGGCGTAATCTGCGGCGCATTACTGGTTCTTCTGCTGCTCGGCTATCTGGTTTATGCCCTGCTGAATGCGGAGGATTTTTAAATGGCTGCAACCGGATTCTTACTGATTGCCAGTTTTATGCTGGTGCTTTTGCTGCTGGCAAAACCACTGGGTAACTTTATTGCTCAACTGATTGAAGGACAGCCCGGCGCATTTATTCAGCGCATAGAAAACGGTGTTTTACGCACGTCTGGCAGCAGCAATGCTGAAATGAACTGGTGGCAGTATGCACTGGCGATCATGGTATTTAACATTCTGGGCGTTATCGTGCTGATGGCGCTGCTGATGGCGCAAGGCGTATTGCCGATGAACCCGCAGCATTTCGGCGGATTGTCATGGGATCTGGCCTTTAATACCGCAGTGAGTTTCGTGACCAATACCAACTGGCAGGCTTACAGCGGCGAAAGCACGTTGAGCTATCTCAGCCAGATGGTCGGGCTGACTGTGCAAAACTTCCTCTCCGCAGCGACCGGTATCGCCGTGGCGTTTGCCCTGATCCGCGCCTTTGCACGCCCTTCAGCACACACCATCGGCAATGCCTGGACGGATTTATGGCGCATCACACTGTATCTGCTGCTGCCGGTGGCTTTCCTGCTGGCACTGTTTTTCGTCAGTCAGGGTGTACTGCAAAACTTCGAAGCGTACCAGCACATCACCACACTGGAAGGCCTGCAACAGACCTTACCTATGGGGCCGGTGGCTTCGCAGGAAGCGATCAAAATGCTCGGCACCAACGGCGGTGGCTTCTTTGGTGCTAACTCTGCCCATCCGTTTGAGAACCCGACCGCACTGACCAACATGGTGCAGATGCTGGCGATCTTCATTATCCCTTGTGCCTTGTGCTTCGCTTTTGGCCGCGTGGTCGGCGATAACCGTCAGGGGCACGCGCTGGTCTGGGCGATGTCGGTGATTTTCGTGGTGTCGGTCGTGGTAGTGATGTACGCCGAGCTTAAAGGCAATCCGCACTTCATAGCACTTGGTGCCAGCAGCAATTTTAATATGGAAGGTAAGGAAAGCCGCTTCGGCATTCTGGCCTCCAGCCTGTACGCCGTCGTCACTACGGCGGCCTCGTGCGGTGCGGTCAACGCCATGCACGATTCCTTTACGGCACTCGGCGGTATGGTGCCGATGTGGCTGATGCAGATTGGCGAAGTGGTGTTCGGCGGCGTGGGTTCCGGTCTGTACGGCATGCTGCTGTTTGTACTGCTGACGGTGTTTATCGCCGGGCTGATGATTGGCCGTACACCGGAATATCTCGGTAAGAAAATCGACGTTTACGATATGAAGATGACCGCGCTGGCAATCCTGGTGACACCGACGCTGGTGCTGCTCGGCACGGCACTGGCGCTGGTCACCGACGCCGGTCGCGCAGGCATTTTAAACCCCGGCGCGCACGGATTCAGTGAAGTGCTGTATGCGGTGTCTTCCGCCGCCAATAACAACGGCAGTGCGTTTGCCGGGCTGAGCGTCAATACGCCGTTCTACAACCTGTTGCTGGCAGCCTGTATGTTCTTCGGCCGCTTCGGCGTCATCATTCCGGTGCTGGCGATTGCCGGTTCTCTGGTGATGAAAAAACGCCAGCAGGCAGGCAACGGCACGTTGCCGACATCCGGCCCGCTGTTCATCGGTCTGCTGGTCGGTACCGTGTTGTTAGTCGGTGCACTGACCTTTATTCCGGCGCTGGCGCTGGGACCGGTGGCAGAACATTTGCAGGTCTGGTCAGCACAGTAATGCTGCGTAACTCGTTGAACTGATGAATATAGAGACTAAAAAGATGAGTCGTAAACAACGTGCGTTATTTGAACCCCGTCTGATCCGCACTGCCCTGCTGGATTCGGTGAAAAAACTGGATCCCCGTGTTCAGTGGCGCAATCCGGTGATGTTCGTGGTGTATCTGGGCAGCATTCTGACCACACTGATCTGGCTGGCAATTCTGCTGCACCGGACCGACGGCAGCGCGGCTTTTACCGGCAGCGTGTCGCTTTGGCTGTGGTTTACCGTGCTGTTCGCCAACTTCGCCGAAGCACTGGCGGAAGGCCGCAGCAAGGCGCAGGCGCAGAGCCTGAAAGGCGTGCAGAAAACCAGTTGGGCGAAAAAAATCTACGAACCACGCCCTGAATCGCCGGTGATTAAAGTCGCCGCCGATACCCTGCGCAAAGGCGATTACGTGCTGATCGAAGCAGGCGATACCGTGCCATGCGACGGTGAAGTGCTGATCGGCGGTGCGTCGGTGGATGAAAGCGCCATTACCGGTGAATCTGCGCCGGTGATCCGCGAATCCGGCGGCGACTTCTCCTCGGTCACCGGCGGGACGCGCGTCTTGTCAGACTGGCTGGTGGTCGAATGTTCGGCGAACCCTGGCGATACCTTCCTCGACCGTATGATTGCGATGGTCGAAGGTGCAAAACGCCGCAAGACGCCAAACGAAGTGGCGCTGACGATTTTGCTGGTGGCGCTGACGCTGGTGTTCGTGCTGGCTACCGCCACGCTGTATCCGTTCTCGCTGTTCAGCGTTGACGCCAGTCACGCCGGTATTCCGGTCACGGTCACCGTGCTGGTCGCCCTGCTGGTGTGTCTGATCCCGACCACCATCGGCGGTTTGCTGTCGGCGATTGGCGTGGCGGGTATGAGCCGCATGCTGGAAGCGAACGTCATCGCCACCAGCGGCCGTGCGGTGGAAGCCGCCGGTGACGTGGATGTGCTGCTGCTGGATAAAACCGGCACCATCACGCTCGGTAACCGCCAGGCATCGCAGTTCCTGCCCGCGCCGCAGGTGACGGAACAGGAACTGGCCGATGCCGCGCAGTTATCCTCTCTGGCTGATGAAACGCCGGAAGGCCGCAGTATTGTGGTGCTGGCGAAGCAGCGCTTTAACCTGCGTGAACGCGATATTCATTCGCTGAATGCAACCTTCGTGCCCTTCTCCGCGCAAACCCGCATGAGCGGCGTCAACGTCGGTGACCGCAGCATCCGTAAAGGTGCGGTTGACGCTATCCGTCGCCATGTGGAATCCAACGGCGGTACCTTCCCGAAAGCCGTCGAGGGGCTGGTGGAAACCGTGGCGCGTAAAGGCGGCACGCCGCTGGTGGTAGCAGAAGGCGCTAAAGTACTGGGCGTGGTTGAGCTGAAAGATATTGTCAAAGGCGGTATCAAGGAACGCTTTGCCGAGCTGCGCAAAATGGGCATTAAAACGGTGATGATCACCGGGGATAACCGCCTGACCGCCGCCGCGATTGCCGCCGAAGCGGGCGTGGATGATTTTCTGGCGGAAGCCACACCGGAAGCCAAACTGGCATTGATTCGTCAGTATCAGTCAGAAGGTCGTCTGGTGGCGATGACCGGCGATGGTACCAACGATGCGCCGGCGCTGGCACAGGCCGATGTCGCGGTGGCGATGAACTCCGGGACGCAGGCAGCGAAGGAAGCCGGGAACATGGTCGATCTCGACTCCAACCCGACCAAGCTGATTGAAGTGGTGCATATCGGTAAACAAATGCTGATGACACGCGGCTCGCTGACCACCTTCAGTATTGCCAACGACGTGGCGAAGTATTTCGCCATTATCCCGGCGGCGTTCGCGGCAACCTATCCGCAACTCAATGCGCTGAACGTGATGCACCTGACGTCGCCGTCTTCGGCCATTATGTCGGCGGTCATTTTCAACGCCCTGGTGATTGTGTTCCTGATCCCGCTGGCGCTGAAAGGGGTGAGCTATAAAGCCATGAGTGCAGCCGCCCTGTTGCGCCGTAACCTGTGGATTTATGGTGCGGGCGGGCTGCTGGTGCCGTTTGTGGGCATCAAGCTGATAGACGTGATCCTGACCGTTTTACATCTGAGCTGATTTTTAAGGAAGACCATTATGTCCGTTACAAGAATGTCCTATGTGCGTCCGGCTCTGGTGATGACAGTTCTGCTGACGCTGGCGACCGGCGTCGTTTATCCACTGCTGACCACCGGCGTTTCAGAGCTGGTATTTCGCCCGCAGGCGATGGGTTCGCTGATTAAAGACAGCGGCAATAAAGTGATTGGCTCAGAACTGATCGGGCAGAATTTTACCCGCAATGATTACTTCTGGGGCCGTCCGTCCGTCACCTCCGATTCGCCGTATAACCCGATGGCGTCGGCAGGGAGTAATCTGGCGGCCAGTAACCCGGCGCTGGATCAGGCAGTGAAAGACCGCGTGGCAGCGCTGCGCAAAGCCAATCCGCAAAGCCCGGCAACGGTGCCGGTGGATCTGGTGACCAGCAGCGGCAGCGGACTGGATCCGCAGATATCAGTGGAAGCGGCACAATGGCAGGCTCCGCGCATTGCTGCCGCACGCGGGCTGCCACTGGCGCAAGTGAATAAATTGATTGATGATAATACATCATCACCGCTGATTGGTTACCTTGGCCCCGACGTCGTTAATGTGCTCGGCCTGAATCAGGCGCTGGATGAACTGAAAACCCATTAACCAACCTCACAGGATGATATGACAGAAGATCGCCCCGATCCCGACAGCCTGCTGGCGCTCGCCAACGAGAAGCCACGCGGGCAACTGAAAGTCTTTTTCGGTGCCTGCGCGGGCGTCGGTAAAACTTTTGCCATGTTGCAGGAGGCGCAGCGCCTGCGCGCCACCGGCCTCGACGTGCTGGTTGGCGTGGTGGAAACCCACGGCAGGCAGGAAACACAGGCGCTGTTGCCGGGGCTTTCTCTGTTACCGCCGAAACGCATTCAACACCGCGGACGTCAGGTGCAGGAGTTTGACCTCGATGCTGCGCTGGCCCGCCGCCCTGCCCTGATCCTGATGGACGAACTGGCGCACAGTAATGCTGCCGGTTCGCGCCATCCGAAACGCTGGCAGGATGTCGAAGAGTTACTCGATGCCGGTATCGACGTATTTACCACCGTGAACGTTCAGCATCTGGAAAGCCTGAACGATGTGGTCAGCGGCGTCACCGGCATCATTATTCGTGAAACGGTTCCCGACCGTCTGTTTGATGGCGCCAGCGAAGTCGTGCTGGTGGATTTACCCCCCGATTCCCTGCGTCAGCGCCTGAAAGAAGGCAAAGTTTATATTCCCGGTCAGGCCGAACGCGCCATCGAACACTTCTTCCGCAAAGGCAATCTGATTGCCCTGCGCGAGCTGTCCCTGCGTCGTACCGCCGACCGGGTGGACGACCAGATGCGCGAATACCGCGATGATCAGGGCATCAGCCGTGTCTGGCATACCCGCGATGCGCTGTTGCTGTGTATCGGTCACGGTGGCGGCAATGAGAAATTAGTCCGCGTCGCCTCGCGCCTGGCAGCGCGCCTCGGTTGCGTCTGGCACGCGGTGTATGTCGAAACCCCGCGTCTGCACCGTTTACCTGAAGGTCAGCGTCGCGCCATTTTGCGCTCCCTGAAACTGGCGCAGGAACTGGGGGCAGAAACTGCCACGCTCTCCGATCCGCAGGAGGAACAGGCGATTTTGCGTTACGCCCGCGAACATCGTTTGGGCAAAATCATGACCGGCAGACGCCGTGAAAAGCGCTGGAAATTCAGCGCCAGTTTTGCTGATAAGCTGGCGGAAATCGCGCCCGATCTCGATTTAATCGTCGTCGGGCTGGAAGATGCACCGGTCACATCCCTGCGCAAAGAGCAGGATTCGCGCACGTTTGCTGATCGCTTCAGTCGCCAGTTATGGGGCTGTGCACTGGCCGTGGCGCTGTGCGCGGTGATCACCGTGATGTCGCAATGGCTGGTGCCGACGTTCGATCAGGCCAATCTGGTGATGGTGTATCTGCTCGGTGTGGTGATTGTCGCGCTGTTTTATGGCCGCTGGCCGTCTGTGCTGGCGGCGGTGATTAACGTCATCAGCTTTGATCTGTTTTTCGTGCAACCCCGTGGCTCGCTGGCGGTGACTGACGCGCAATATCTGGTGACTTTCGGCGTGATGCTGACTGTCGGCATACTGATCGGGAACCTGACAGCAGGGGTGCGTTATCAGGCGCGTATCGCCCGTCACCGTGAAAAGCGTGCGCAGCATCTGTATGAAATGTCCAAAGGGCTGAGTCAGTCGCTGACGCCGGAAGCCATCGCACAGACCAGCCGCCACTTTATTTCTTCCAGTCTGAATGCCAAAACCGCCATTTTGCTGCCGCAGGAGAACGGTGAACTGGCGCAGCCTGCGGGTGAAATCACCTCGATTGTGGTGGATGACGCTATCGCCCGCTGGAGTTTCGACAAAAAACTGCCAGCCGGTGCGGGCACGGATACCCTGCCTGGCGTGCCGTACCAGCTTCTGCCGCTGATTGCATCCGGCGAATCACGCGGCCTGCTGGCGGTCGAACCGCCGAATATCCGTCAGTTGTTAGTGCCTGAACAGCAGCGTCTGTTGCAGACCTTTACCGTGCTGATTGCCAATGCGCTTGAACGTCTGCATCTGGCTGCCAGCGCGGAAACGGCACGGCTGGAAACCGAACGCGAACAATTGCGCAACTCGCTGCTTTCAGCGCTTTCCCACGATTTACGTACCCCACTGACGGTGCTTTTCGGGCAGGCGGAAATCCTTACGCTGGATCTGGCATCGGAGGGCTCGAAGCACGCACCGCAGGCCAGCCAGATCCGCCAGCAGGTGCTGAGCACCACGCGGCTGGTGAATAATCTGCTGGATATGGCGCGCATTCAGTCCGGCGGATTTAATTTGCGCAAAGAGTGGCAGTCAGTGGAAGAAATCACCGGCAGCGCATTGCGGATGCTCGAACCCGTACTGGCGCACGACAACATCGAAATTGATTTGCCGAAGGAAATGGTGTTGGTTAACTGCGATGCCAGCCTGATTGAACGGGTGCTGATCAATTTGCTGGAAAATGCCCATAAATATGCCGGAACCGGTGCGACAATTGGCATTAAAGCCACGCCGCTGGATGAATGGCTGGAGATGGAAGTCTGGGATAACGGCCCTGGTATTCCGGCTGGCGCCGAGCACACCATTTTCGAAAAATTCGCCCGCGGTAATAAAGAATCCGCCATTCCGGGTGTGGGGTTGGGATTAGCGATTTGTCGTGCCATTATTGAGGTGCACGACGGACGGATCTGGGCGGAAAATGGCCCGAACTGCGGTGCGCGTTTTCGTTTCAGGCTGCCGCTCGAGGCGTCGCCGGAGATGGAAAGTGACATGGAATCAGACATCGACGAGGTATCGTGAGCGCATCCCCGATAAATATTTTAATTGTTGAAGACGAAAAAGAGATCCGCCGCTTTGTGCGTACGGCACTGGAAGCGGAAGGCCTGCGGGTGTTTGAAAGTGAAACGCTGCAACGCGGGCTGATTGAGGCCGGCACGCGTAAACCGGATCTGGTTATTCTCGACCTCGGTTTACCAGACGGTGACGGCCTGACCTATATTCGTGATTTGCGCCACTGGAGCGCCATCCCGATTATTGTGCTGTCGGCACGCACCCGTGAGGAAGACAAAATTGCCGCGCTGGATGCCGGTGCCGATGATTTTCTCACCAAGCCGTTTGGCGTGGGTGAACTGCTGGCGCGGGTTCGTGTGGCCCTGCGCCGCCATACGGGCAGCGCGCAGGAAAGCCCGCTGGTGACGTTTTCTGATGTGACGGTAGATTTGATCAACCGGCGCGTACAGCGTAACGGTGATGATTGTCATCTGACGCCGATTGAGTTTCGTCTGCTGGCCGAACTGCTGGCGAACAGCGGCAAAGTCATTACTCAGCGTCAGTTACTGAGCCACGTGTGGGGCCCGAATTACGTCGAACACAGCCATTATCTGCGCATCTACATGGGGCATTTGCGCCAGAAACTGGAAGCCGACGCCACCCGGCCACGTCATTTACTGACCGAAACCGGCGTGGGCTATCGCTTTATGCCTTAGGTTCGTCAGTCTGCGGTTTGGTTTCGGCAAATTCGGCTTCCAGACTTTCTGCAGCCTGCTGCAAAATCGCACTCACCCGCACCACCTGTTCCGGCGTTAAATCCGCACGCATCATGTTACCGCGCAGTGCATGCCTCAGGCGGTGCATCGACTCATGAATGCCCTCTGCCAGGTTGTTTTCACGCGGACGCTGCGCGCCAGCCAGACGGGCAAAAATCACATCAACCACCGCCTGATGTTGCGCCAGTTCCACTTTACCGGCTTCGGTGATCTGATAACTTTTCCGGCCATTGCCGGTGGCGACAGGCTCGAGGAAATCCTGCTCTTCCAGCAGCGTCAGCGTCGGATAAATCACGCCAGGGCTTGGTACGTAAAGACCTGACGATGCCTCTTCAATCGCTTTGATCAACTCATAACCATGGCTCGGTTTTTTCGCCACCAGCGCCAGCAGGACGCGGCGTAAATCACCGTGTTCGAACAGACGATGTACACCGCGCTCGCCACGACCACCCCGACGACCATCGCCACGCCCGCGATGTTCACGCCCTTCCTCACCCCTGTCTTCCCCACGATGACGACCATCACGGCGTAACATATGACGCTCGCTGTGATCACTGCGTTCTGATTCATGACGGCAATGGCCGCGATGCCCTTCTTCCCGGCTACCGTGACCGCGATGGCGGCCTTCAAACATTTTGCTAAACATAATTTATTTCCCATTTAGATATATCGAATTATTTCGATATATCTAAACTAGATCGGTTTTCAGAAACTGGCAAGCCGAAAAACGCATTTAGATAACTCTTTTTGATGTCTGAACTTCCGGCAAAAAATGGACAAAAAAAAAAGCGCTGAATAATCAGCGCCTTTGATGAGAAGCAGAGAACGGCTTATTTAGCGTCGGCAAGCACTTTGCTGACGATTTCTACCGCTTCTTTCTCGATTTGCTCACGGTGTT
Source organism: Rahnella sp. NRRL B-41462 (assembly GCF_003263525.1). NCBI lineage: Bacteria > Pseudomonadati > Pseudomonadota > Gammaproteobacteria > Enterobacterales > Yersiniaceae > Rahnella > Rahnella sp. NRRL B-41462. Next base: position 44,551 of record NZ_JYDF01000081.1, read on the forward strand.
CAGCACCGAGGAAGCTTTCACAATAAATCTTGTAAGCTTCTTCTGTACCGGACGGACGGGCCGCGAACCAGCCGTTTTTGGTCATCACTTTCAGGCCGCCGATGGACGCGCCGTTGCCCGGTGCGTTGGTCAGACGGGCGGTGATCGGGTCACCGGCCAGCGTGTCGGCTTTCACCTGTTCAGGAGAAAGTTTAGACAACGCGGCTTTCTGCGCATGAGTCGCAGGTGCCTGAATACGGTTGTAGCTTGGTGCGCCAAAGCGGGCAGCCAGCTCATTGTAATGTTCCTGCGGGTTCTTACCGGTAACGGCAGTAATTTCCGCCGCCAGCAGGCACATGATGATGCCGTCTTTGTCGGTAGACCACGGCGTGCCGTCGAAACGCAGGAAAGAAGCCCCTGCACTTTCTTCGCCACCAAAACCGAAGCTGCCGTCAAACAAACCATCAACGAACCATTTGAAACCAACCGGCACTTCCACCAGTTTACGGCCCAAATCTTCCACCACGCGGTCGATCATCGCACTTGAGACCAGCGTTTTACCGACGGCAACGTCTTTGCCCCACTGCGGACGGTGCTGGAACAGATACTGAATCGCCACCGCCAGATAATGGTTCGGGTTCATCAGACCCGCAGGCGTCACGATACCGTGACGGTCATAGTCAGGATCATTAGCAAAGGCCAGATCGAATTTATCGCGCAGCGCCAGCAGACCCGCCATTGCGGATTCGGACGAGCAGTCCATACGGATCACGCCGTCGTGGTCGAGATGCATGAAACGGAAAGTCTGATCGACTTCATCGTTCACCAGCGTCAGATCCAGTTTGTAATGCTCCGCGATGCGTTTCCAGTATTCGATACCGGAACCGCCGAGGGGATCCACACCCAGTTTCAGACCCGCTTTCTGAATCGCAGCCATATCAACGATGTCGGTCAGCCCTTCGATAAACGGCTGAACCAAATCTTTCGCTGTCAGATGACCACTTTTCCACGCCAGATCCAGAGACTGACGTTTCACACCTGTCAGTTTCGCGGCCAGCAATGCGTTAGCACGTTTCTCAATCACGGAGGTCAGGTTGGTATCCGCCGGACCGCCGTTGGTCGGGTTATATTTGATGCCGCCATCTTCCGGTGGGTTGTGCGAAGGCGTGATGACGATGCCATCCGCCAGCGCGCCGCCGTTACGGTTATGCGTCAGAATGGCGTGAGACACAGCCGGTGTCGGCGTAAACCCGTTGTTTTCCTGAACAATGACATCAACGCCATTGGCGGTCAGCACTTCCAGCACGGAAATAAACGCCGGTTCAGACAACGCGTGCGTGTCTTTACCCACGTAGCATGGCCCGGTGGTGCCCTGCTCTTTACGCACTTCGGCAATCGCCTGAGCAATCGCCAGAATATGCGCTCCATTAAAGCTGTGACGCAACGCGCTACCGCGATGGCCGGACGTGCCGAATTTCACAGCATGCGCCGTGTTTGCCGGATCCGGTTGCAGAACGTAGTACTGTGACGTTAACTGCGCCACATTGATCAAATCGCTTTGCTGAGCAGGTTGCCCTGCACGGGGGTGATTAGCCACTGGCGCTTCTCCCTTACGCTGAAATTAAAGGGTGCCGCAAACTTTGTCAGTCAGTTCCGTCGGGAACTGCATGAGCTGCATGATGTGTTCAATCATGCTGCGTTTGCGACCTGTGTTGGTATTCGTAATAACCCAATACGGCGTTCCGGGAACGTGTTTAGGCTTGGTATGAATGCCGTTTTGCAGCAAGGTTTGCTGGTCACCGGCAAAGTAAGTCCGCGTGCGCCCGGTCAGAGAGTCGGTCGCCGTCGCAAATTCTTTAGGGTTCAGGGTATACAAGGTCGAGAGGATCAGCATAAAACGGTTAACCGCTTTAGTCTGTTCTGCGTATTCGTCGGACAGCAACAGTTCACGAACGGCGCGGACTTTATCACGCGACGTCGGTGCGGCGGCGGCGGCAGGTTTTTCCTGCGCGACAGTTCCGGCGATAACAGAAGTGGTCACTGGTACGGCAGGAGCGGTCTGACCGGCAGTAAACTTCAACATACGGCGTAAAATATCAGACGCACTTTCACCGATTGCTTGCGTGTGGCTGGCAATGTAGCGGTAGAGTTCTTCGTCAACCTCAATAGTTTTCATCTTTATCCAGTACTGTTTTTCTACTTAATTCATTCGAAAGGATTATACAAATTTCTACGCAGTAACAAACAGAGGAATTGCGCCGCGAAGTAAAATCCAGACAACTTCCCGATTTTGCTGCATGCAGGCTCCGGCCCGTTCTGCTCCTGGTAGTCAAATCCCGCTCAGGCATCTGGCAGAAACTTTCTGTTTTAAAAAATTATCCGCAAGTCATGATAACCTAATGAGATTGTTTATCTGTATGAACTTCTCTATGAAATTACATTATCGCCTGCAAGAATCTGAAGTCGCTGACAGCACTGCACTGCCGGTTTTGCTCATCCACGGATTGTTCGGCACCCTTGATAATCTGGGCATTCTGGCCCGGGACCTGAGACAACAGCATAACGTGTTACAGGTGGATTTGCGTAATCACGGCCAGTCAGGACGTTCTGATGAAATGTCTTACGCCGCCATGGCGCAGGATTTAGTGGAAACGCTGGATGCTGTTGGTTTCCAAAAAGTCATTGTGATCGGCCATTCAATGGGTGGGAAAGCGGCGATGGCGTTGACGGCACTGATCCCCGACCGTATCGAAAAGTTGATCGCCATTGATGTCGCGCCGGTGGATTATCACGTGCGTCGCCATGATGAGATTTTTGCGGCGATTAATGCCGTGACCGAGGCAGGACTCCGCGACCGTACCTCCGCTACCGAATGCATGCGCACGTATATAAAGGAAGACGGCGTGATCCAGTTCCTGCTCAAATCATTCCAGCAGGGAGAATGGCGCTTTAACGTGCCGGTGCTGCTCAGTGAATACAAAACTATTACCGGCTGGGAAGACGTGCCTCCGTGGGATCATCCGGCGCTGTTTATCCGTGGCGGGCTATCGCCGTATGTGCAGGATGAATATCGCGACGCGATTGCCCGACAATTTCCGCAGGCCAAAGCGCATGTGGTGGCGGGAGCCGGTCATTGGGTGCACGCGGAAAAACCCGATGCAGTACTGCGCGCGGTGCACCGTTTCATCGATGCGGCCTGAGGTTTAACATCCTGGGGATAAATTGTGCAAAAAGTCTGCACAACTTAAGAAGTTATCATGAAATCAGGGTAATCAGGCGTTGTGAACCCCTGGTGCGCCAGTGTATGATTGCGCGCTATAATTTTGCCGCCCCGTTTACTCACAGTGAGTCGCGGGAGGTGAATTGGGTCAGGGTTTCTTAGCCCGAAATGTGTGAAACGCTCGTCAGGAACCGGCTTGCGGTTTTCCGATGTAAAAACTTCCCTGGTTGTACCGCTACCTATGGCAAAAGAACAACTGGATCGCACGACGATTGATCTGTTCGCAGATGACCGTCGTCCGGGGCGTCCAAAAACAAATCCGCTATCCCGTGATGAACAGCTCAGGATCAATAAGCGCAACCAGTTACGCCGCGATAAAGCGAGCGGCCTGCGTCGTGTGGAGCTGAAAATGAATGCCGATGCTGTTGATATGCTCAATAAGCTGGCAGAAGAACGCAATATCAGTCGTAGCGAATTGATTGAAGAGATGCTGCTGTCGCATCTTAACGGTCATGAAGGCTGATTGAAAAGCGGGTAACCCTCTCAGGCTACCCGTTTGTTTTTTCTTACTTATTCCATATTAATTCACGTCTTCCTGCTCAGAACGTTTCCCAGTTTTCAGCACTTTTCGCCGAAAGCATGCTGGTATCCGGACGCAATAACGGTGCGGAAATTGACTTCCCCGGACGTGAACCGACGCTCGTCACGCTATCTTTAAGTTTGAACGTAGCAACGGCATTGTTCAGCAATGAAGCCTGCTCTTCCAGTGATACTGCAGCCTGCGACGCCTGTTCTACCAGCGCGGCGTTCTGCTGTGTGACGCTGTCCATTTCTGTGACGGCAACCGCCACCTGACTGATTCCTTTGCTTTGCTCATCGGATGCAGAGGCGATTTCCGCCATGATGTCAGTGACATGCGTAATTGAGCGCACCACTTCATTCATCGTCTGACCGGCGTTTTCAACCAATTTCGAACCGCTGTCGACGCGGGAAACCGATTCGCTGATGAGCTGCTCGATTTCTTTCGCCGCCTGCGCACTGCGTTGTGCAAGATTGCGCACTTCGCTGGCAACCACTGCAAAACCGCGCCCCTGCTCGCCCGCACGTGCCGCTTCGACGGCAGCATTCAGCGCCAGAATGTTGGTCTGGAAAGCGATGCTGTTAATCACAGAAGTGATTTCAGCAATTTTCTTCGAGCTGCCGGAGATATCTTTCATGGTGCTGACCACGTCTGCCACGATGTTGCCGCCCTTCTGCGCGGTGGTGGAAGCCTCCATCACCAGCTGGCTGGCGTGATGCGCGTTATCGGCATTGTGTTTAACGGTAGCCGTCAGTTCTTCCATGCTGGCAGCGGTTTCTTCCAGCGCCGACGCCTGTTCTTCCGTACGGGAAGACAAATCGTTGTTCCCGGCTGAAATTTCTGACGCGCCCTGATAGATGTGATTGGTGCAGTTGCGGATGGTCTGAACGGTATTGACCAGGCTCAACTGCATCTCGTTCAGCAACGGAATCAGCTTACCGGCGCAGTTTTTACCGAATTCTTCCAGATAAAACGTCAGATCGCCGCTGGCGATCACCGCGAAGTGACCGCGGATTTTATCCAGCGGCTTCACCAGCGCCATCACCAGATAACGGTCAGTCAGCAATAAAATCACCAGCCCGATACCAAATGCCGTCAGCAGAATCACTTTGCTAAATGACGTCAGATGGGTGGATTGCCGTTGTGCCGCATCAAAATCGACAGCGATCTGACCGCTGACTTTCTCCATCGATGAGCCAAAGCTGCGGCTCAGTGCAGGTACGGTGGAATTGGCTAGCTGGTTATAGGACTCCGTATTTTTGCTGCGGGCTGCGTCGAACAATGGCGTGACGCCCTGCGTGATCAGATTTTCCCAACTGGTGATTAATTCCTGCACGGAGGAATCTTCCAGCCCCGGATGCGGTGCCGCTTTAAAACTGGCCAGTGCCTGCGTCAGCCCGCTGAGTGATTGTTTGGCGGTATCAAAAATTTCCGGACCTTTTGACGGATCGGCCTGAAGCTGTGCCACGGCGCGGCTCAGGCGCGTCACGGTACGAAAATACTGATCATTTCCTTTATTGATCAGCGCCATATTGTTGACCAGCTCGGTACTATTTTTGGTATTTTGGGTCAGTGTGTCCAGTGAGGTGACGGTGTAAAGGGAAACACCTGCCCACATGACGCAAAAGATGCCAAGAATGGTTAATAAAGCGGCCCTGATGGTGATATTTTTTAAAAACTGCACGATATGCCTCTCTCGAAACATGTCTGTTTCTGGCCTGAGGATTGACGGGGATGCGGAGAATCAAGACAGGTAACCAGCAGGCAAGTGCCCCAGGACATGTTTGAACACCTCTCCGGGCATCGATTTCTTTATTATGTTGAGATTGCTCCCGAATCATCTATCGGCGGAATGTTCTCGAAATTTAGTATTGTGACGACTTATTTCTCAAACTTGCTTTTGACCTTATTAAGCCTGAGGTTAATTCGCCGCAGGTGAAAGCACACAAAGGCGATAACACATAAAAATATTGCCCGATAAACTTATTTCCCAGTTAAGAAGGCGAGCAGAAGCATATTCTCCGCCGCACGAGTTTGCTATCATCTGCATTATTATTGCCTGCGTTGCAGAGCACTTCATTGAGAACAAGAGGTTAGGTAATCTTATGGCCGTTGTAGGTATCTTCTTTGGATCCGATACAGGTAACACCGAAAACATCGCAAAAATGATCCAGAAGCAATTGGGTAAAGATGTTGCAGAGGTGCATGACATTGCGAAGAGCAGCAAAGAGGATCTGGAAAAATTCGATATTTTGCTTATCGGCATTCCAACCTGGTATTACGGTGAAGCGCAGTGTGACTGGGACGACTTTTTCCCAACGCTGGAAGAGATAGATTTCGAAGGTAAGCTGGTGGCACTGTTTGGTTGCGGTGACCAGGAAGACTACGCCGAATATTTCTGCGATGCGCTGGGCACCGTGCGCGATATCATTGAGCCACGCGGCGCAGTGATTGTCGGACATTGGCCTACCGAAGGTTACCACTTTGAAGCATCTAAAGGCCTGGCGGATGATAAGCACTTCATAGGACTGGCAATTGACGAAGATCGTCAGCCCGAACTGACCAGCGAACGTGTTGATGCCTGGGTGAAACAGATCACAGAAGAACTTAGCCTTTCTGAAATTATTGGCTAAAAACCCTGTTGGCCCTGAGGATTTATTCTACAATTGAAGGGCCAAACTATTACTGAAATTAACAATTTAACTGCTACAAAATTGTAACTTTCGGTCGTATCAAGGTACACTGAGTTCCTCTGTTTTTTCTATTGATCAAGTCGTTGCATTCCAAATGTGACCGGCAATTTGTGATCTTTATTAACAGGCTGTCGTTGACGAGAATTGGCACATTGCGTTAAACGAAGAGACTAAACGAATAATTTTGTGCCGCCGATGCCACAGGCTGCATGCCTCAACTTGATTAGCACATAGTAACAGGACTGAATCCGCATGACTGACAACAACACCGCACTGAAGAAAGCCGGCTTAAAAGTCACGCTTCCGCGCCTCAAAATCCTGGAAGTGCTGCAAGCGCCGGAAGGTCATCACGTTAGTGCGGAAGATCTTTACAAGCAACTGATTGATATGGGTGAAGAAATTGGCCTGGCGACGGTTTACCGCGTTCTGAACCAGTTTGACGACGCCGGTATTGTCACCCGTCATAACTTCGAAGGCGGCAAGTCCGTATTCGAACTGACCCAGCAACATCACCATGACCACCTGATCTGTCTGGATTGCGGTCGTGTGATCGAATTCCGTGACGAATATATTGAAGGTCGTCAGCGTGAGATTGCTAAGAAACACGGTATCAAGCTCACCAACCACAGCCTGTATTTGTACGGTCACTGTGAAGCAGGCGATTGCCGCGAAGATGACTCTTTGCACAACGATAAACCTGCGCAGTAATCTGCACAGGCTTTGACTAAATTAACCGCTGAAAAGCGGTTTTTTTATGTCTGATATCGACGCAGATTGAGCCCGGATAGCAGGCATAAAAAACCCCGGCAAGCCGGGGTATGTTTCGCTGCTGAGATTCACGACTTAGGTGAATTGTTCGTTTTTATTTCCTGCCAGATTTTCCCGCAATCAGCAGCATATGCCTGACCGTCGCCAGTTTTACGCGCCGTCAGACATCGCTGGTAATCCAACACACGTACCGTTTCTTGTTCCGCAAATTGCTGGTGGGCTTTTTCCTGTTTCAGTTTATTCAGTAACACCTCGCAGGATGCCAGTTTGTCCGGATTGCCTTCTGACGTATTGATACAGGCACGGTAATCTTCCCGCGTTTGGGATATTTGTGCCTGATCGGCGGTGGGTGCACAACCGGCCAGCAAAACAGCCGAAACCATGATCATCAGTAATTTATTCATCGACATAGCGACCTCAGAAAATAGTAAATGGAGCGATAACGATGAATTTCACGTCTTTTTCATCCTGGAAAATGTTGCCGTAACCGCCGCCCCAGCTCGGTATGTCCGAATGGTTGTCGTACTGGGTGTAATGCAGTTTGAACAACGTCCCTTTGGCGCGCCCTTCCTGAATGGTGTACAGCGCATCCAGGCTCCATGCGCTTTCTTTCAGACGCTGGCTCTGGTCATAAGCGGCGTTGGTGCTCGGTTTGGCATCCCACGCATAGACGTACGAACCACCGACCGCGAACCCCGGCAGGTCCCATTTCGCCAGATCATAAAGCACGCCGGCATATACTGCTTTTTCACCGTTGGCGTTGAAGTCCGAGCGGTTGTCCCACCACACATCAAGACGGCCGTTTGAGGAAGAATAAGTCGGGGTCATGCGCTGCAGGAAGTAGCCCTGATTCCCTTCCGCTTTCACCATCGTCCCTTCCAGACGCCAGTTAAACTGCCCGGTGGTATAGCCAAAGGTCAGTGCCTGCAACCATGCCAGACCGTCATACAGACTGTTCGGATCATTCTTGTCACTGATGCGGTCTTCTGCACCATAGAACTGATAGCTGGTGGTCAGCGGATTGCCCAGCAGATCCATTTTGTACGAGGCCTTAGCAAAGTACTGATCGACATAACTTTCAGCCTGGCCAAATGCGCCTTCCAGTACGAAGTCATTTTTAAAATCATATTTCGCACCGAGCGAATGAATATAAGAAACGCCGGTTTTCTTGTCATTCTGGCGGAAATCATCCATTTCCAGATGCCACGGCGATTTATATTCATCAGCCCACATATAGGAGAAACTCAGTTCACCCGGGTCACCGAAATCGTGTTTATAACCGGCTTCCGCACCGCGATACGTACCCGGCATAAAGCTCCAGTGCGGTGCGATCAGCGTCTGTCCGGTAGGCTGAATATACCCTGCGTGCCCCCAGAATCCGCCATATTTGAATTTACCGGCTGCCTTATAAAGACTGACCCCACTTTTATCCCCGGAGTAATCTTCGTCGTAGGCGCGGTTGCTGTTAGAAAAGGCGATTTCGTTGGGATGGCCGCTCTCGCTGCTCTCAGCCATTTCAATCGCCGTAAAGGCTGCGATATCAATACCAAACATGTCCCAGGCATAGCCGGAAGAAAAATCGAGGTTCAGGTTAGCGGTAGAATGCGAAAGGTTGGTTGTATAGTCTTTGTAGTGGTCACTCGCCGGATCCATGTCCTTGCGGTCACGTTCACGCTGCCAGTAGTACACACCGCCGGTCAGTGTGGAATCATCAATAAAACCGGCTGCTTTGGTCTCTTGTGAAAACATCATTCCGCCACCCAGTAAGGTGCCGGCGAGAGAATACATGGCAGGTTTCAGGTAAGCCGATCCCCTGCCCCTGTTACGGCGCTTGTGCATAGAGATTCCTCATGTTGACTAAAAAAACGAGCAAAACCCAAACGGGTATAAAAAGCGGTCGCCAGAGGCGTAACCGGTTAAATCAACATCAAGAGTATTTTTCGCGACGCGAATTATCAATGAGTAATTAATCATTAATTATCGAAATATGACAAAGTGCACATAAAGATGAAAAAGCATTACAGAGGTATGCAGGAAAGGATTAAAGCAATGGACTATAATAATATATAATTAAAACATACGATTAAACAAAATCATCTTACAGTTTAAACGTTTCAGCAATATGAACGGCTGTGGCACAACGTTTTAAAAGTAAGCATAGGAAATACATTAATTCGCGACGAAAAACAAAAGGCATCTCTGACAAGAATAACAGGCGAAAAAAAACGCAGCCTGAACTGCGTTTTTATTACCTCATACTGAGGGCTTACGCGACGGGTTTGCTTTCCCAGGTATCACGCAGGCCAACGGTACGGTTAAACACCAGATGTTCAGCACTTGAGTAGCGATTGTCGGCACAGAAGTAACCTTCACGCTCAAACTGCAGGCTGATTTCAGCCTGTGCAGCCACCAGTGATGGCTCCACGAAACCGTGGGAAATCACCAGGGAATCCGGGTTGATGGTGGTCAGGAAGTCTTCCGCCTGGCCCGGGTTTGCGACGCTGAACAGACGGTCATACAGGCGGAACTCAGCCGGTTTACCTTCAGACGCGGACACCCAGTGGATCACGCCTTTCACCTTGCGGCCATCGGCAGGATCTTTGCTCAGCGTGTCGATATCGTAAGAACAGAAGATAGTGGTGATATTCCCTTCCTCGTCTTTCTCGATACGTTCTGCTTTGATCACATACGCATTACGCAGGCGCACTTCTTTGCCCAACACCAGACGTTTGTACTGCTTGTTGGCTTCTTCGCGGAAATCAGCCTGATCGATGTAAATCTCACGGGTAAACGGCACTTCGCGGGTGCCCATTTCCGGTTTGCCCGGATGATTCGGCATCTTCACCATCTGCACATCATCACCGGTAAAGTTTTCAATGATCACTTTAACCGGATTGATAACCGCCATGGCGCGCGGTGCGTTCTCGTTGAGATCGTCACGGATGCAAGATTCCAGCGCCATCATTTCAACGTTGTTATCCTGCTTGGTAACGCCGATACGACGGCAGAATTCACGGATAGACGCCGCGGTATAGCCCCGGCGACGCAGACCTGAAACGGTCGGCATGCGCGGGTCATCCCAGCCTTCAACAATCTTCTCGGTCACCAGCAGGTTCAGCTTGCGCTTGGACATGATGGAGTATTCGAGATTCAGACGGGAGAATTCGTACTGACGCGGGTGACATGGAATAGAAATATTATCCAGAACCCAGTCGTACAGACGACGGTTATCCTGGAATTCCAGCGTACACAGCGAATGGGTGATCCCTTCCAGCGCATCGGAAATGCAGTGGGTGAAATCGTACATCGGATAGATGCACCATTTTTTACCGGTCTGGTGATGTTCTGCGAATTTAATACGGTACAGAACCGGATCACGCATGACAAAGAATGGCGAGGCCATATCGATTTTTGCACGCAGACACGCAGCGCCTTCGGCGAACTCACCGTTACGCATTTTTTCAAATAACGCAATGTTCTCTTCCACGGTGCGATCGCGGTACGGGCTGTTTTTACCCGGCGACGTCAGGGAGCCGCGATATTCACGGATCTGGTCAGGAGACAGTTCATCAACATACGCCAGACCTTTGTTGATCAGTTCAAGCGCATAAGCATGCAGTTGATCAAAATAGTCCGAGGAGTAATGAATATCGCCGCTCCAGTCGAAACCTAACCACTGAACGTCGCGTTTGATTGACTCAACGAATTCGATGTCTTCTTTTGCCGGGTTGGTATCGTCAAAACGCAGATTACACTGGCCCTGATAGTCTTGCGCGATGCCGAAATTCAGGCAGATAGATTTCGCATGACCGATGTGCAGATAACCATTAGGCTCAGGTGGGAAACGGGTGTGAACGGTATTGTGCTTCCCGGTCGCCAGATCTTCATCAATAATCTGACGGATAAAATTTGTTGGGCGGGCTTCAGCCTCACTCATTGTGCAATTCCTCTACGCAACATTGACTCTACGGATAACCGCTTATGTTCCAACAAGCCACGCCGGGAAACAACCGTTAGTTGCATTAAATCGTGGTTATCTCTGGTGCCTCTGTCCTCAGACAATAAAAAACGGGAAGAGATCGCTCTCTTCCCGCTGTCACTACGTCGACCTGTTACATCATCCGCAGGGTTATTTGCCCTGGATATCGAACAGTTTCGTTTGACCGGCAACCACTGAACCGCTGGCCAGTGACGTCACACCGGTATAATCATCAATATTGCTGACGACTACCGGGCTGATCATTGAGCGCGCATTGGCATTCAGATAATCCAGATCCAGTTCCAGTACAGGCTGACCGGCTGTGACTGTTGCCCCTTCTTCAACCAGGCGGGTAAAGCCCTGGCCGTTCAGTGCAACAGTATCAATCCCCATATGCACCACGATTTCAGCACCGGAAATCGTTTCCAGGCAGAACGCATGATTGGTATTGAAGATTTTCACCACCGTGCCCGCAGCCGGCGACACAACGATTTTATCGGTAGGACGGATGGCAACACCATCACCCACCGCTTTGCTGGCAAAGGCTTCATCAGGCACCTGATCCAGCGCCACAATGTCACCGGTAACCGGAGACACTAAGGTTTCCACTACCGTTTTCACGCTGTTTGGCACTGCCTGAGGTTTGATTTCAGACAGTGGCGCAGCCGGAGTCACGGTAGCCGCAGCAATCGGGCCTGCATTCAGTGCGGTACGCATCGCACCGGCAATGATTTCGGCACGGGTACCGACAATCACCTGCACGCTTTGTTTATTCAGACGGATAACTCCTGAAGCGCCCAGACGTTTCGCCAGTCCGTCGTTGACCAGTGCGGAGTCTTTCACGTTCAGGCGCAGACGGGTGATACAGGCATCAATGCCGGTCAGGTTTTCTGAACCGCCGATGGCACTGATATAACGACGTGCCAGAGCAACGGTTTCGTCACCTTTGTTGCCAGCAGATTCCACATCAACGTCGTAACCGTCCGCTTCGTCACCGGCCACTGCCAGTTCACGTCCCGGGGTCAGCAGGTTGAATTTCTGGATGGTGAAACGGAACACCACATAGTAAATCACGAAGAACACCAGACCCTGAGGGATCAGCATGTACCAGTGAGTCGCCAGCGGGTTACGGGAAGACAGCACCATATCCACCAAACCTGCGCTGAAGCCGAAACCGGCAATCCAGTGCATGCTTGCTGCGATGAAGACCGAAATCCCGGTCAGTACGGCGTGAATCACATACAACACCGGCGCAACGAACATGAAGGAGAATTCCAGCGGTTCGGTGATACCGGTAAAGAAGGAAGCGAAAGCAGCAGCCAGCATGATACCAGCAACTTTTGCTTTGTTTTCAGGACGTGCGCAGTGGTAAATCGCCAGTGCCGCGCCCGGAAGACCAAACATCATGATCGGGAAGAAACCTGCCTGATAACGACCGGTGATACCCACCACCGCTTTACCTGACTGGATAGATTCCTGACCACCGAGGAAGTTAGGGATATCGTTAATACCTGCAACATCAAACCAGAACACGGAGTTCAGTGCATGATGCAGACCGACCGGGATCAGTAAACGGTTGAAGAAGGCATAGATACCGGCACCGGCAGAACCCAGTTGCTGGATATGCTCACCGAAGGTCACCAGACCGTTGAAAATCAGAGGCCATACATACATCAGGATGAAGGCAACGATGATCATCAGGAAAGAAGTCAGGATCGGAACCAGACGACGACCACTGAAGAATGACAGCGCTTTCGGCAACTCGACGTGGCTGAAACGGTTGTACAACTCAGCAGAAATGATACCGACTAAGATACCGACAAACTGGTTATTGATTTTACCAAATGCCGCCGGCACCTGGTCTAACGGGATCTTCTGAATCATGGACACGGCTGCAGGCGAACACAGCGTGGTCAGCACCAGGAAACCGACAAAACCCGTCAGTGCAGCTGCACCGTCTTTGTCTTTGGACATGCCATACGCCACACCGATCGCAAACAGTACGGACATGTTTTCAATAATGGCGGAGCCAGATTTAATGAAAAATGCCGCCAGCGCATTGTCTCCCCCCCAACCCACAGGGTCGATCCAGTAACCGACGCCCATGAGGATTGCGGCGGCTGGCAACGTAGCAACGGGCACCATTAATGCCCGGCCAATCTTTTGTAAATAACTCAGTATATTCAACATTCCCCCTACTCGCCCGTAAGCGAATCACCAAAGTAGTTTAATTAGTATGTTTACTACCTTTTACATTTACCGTTCCGATTTAACCAACTGCAATTGCGAGTGTAAAAATATTATTTCGTATCGCAAATTAAAACCTCTCTTTTTGTGAGATTTGTCACCAAAAAGAGGTCATAACATGCCATTTCACTGGTCAATACACCAAACTTATTTTATCATTAAAAAAATCCAGACGGTATTGTGCCAGTCATAAACCGTTGCGGTGGTTTACGCTTAACAAGACCGCCCTGAACCCAAAACTGCTTTCTGACTTATTGTCCCGCGCTAGCACTTCTGCGGAGGACAGACACATTATATTCAATATTCTGAAACTAAGAGGTATCTGATGAGACTTATTCCATTAAACACCCCCACTGAAGTTGGCAAATGGGCTGCACGTCATATTGTTGAACGCATCAACGCATTTAAACCCACTGCTGACCGCCCTTTTGTTCTGGGCTTACCAACCGGTGGTACGCCGCTCGAAGCTTACAAACATTTAATCGCCATGCATAAAGCAGGCCAGGTTAGCTTTAAGAACGTAGTGACCTTCAACATGGACGAATATGTCGGTCTGCCGCAGGAACACCCTGAGAGCTACCATACGTTTATGTACAAAAACTTCTTTGACCACGTTGATATTCCACGCGAAAACATCAATCTGCTGAATGGTAATGCACCAGACGTCAACGAAGAATGCCGCCAGTACGAAGCGAAAATTAAGTCTTACGGCAAAATTCACCTGTTTATGGGCGGCGTGGGTAATGACGGTCATATCGCATTCAACGAACCAGCCTCTTCTCTGGCTTCCCGTACGCGTATCAAAACCCTGACCCATGAAACCCGTATCGCGAACTCACGTTTCTTCGACAACGATGTCTCTCAGGTGCCAAAATACGCCCTGACCGTTGGCGTGGGCACGTTGCTGGACGCAGAAGAAGTGATGATTCTGGTGACCGGCCATGCGAAAGCGCAGGCGCTGGAAGCGGCAGTTGAAGGTAATATCAACCATATGTGGACCATCAGCTGCCTGCAATTGCACGCGAAAGCCGTTATGGTGTGTGACGAACCGTCCACCATGGAACTGAAAGTCAAAACTGTTAAATATTTCCGCGAGTTAGAAGCGGAAAATATGAAAAATCTCTGATCCAAAATTATGCCCAAAGCCAGTCGGGTTGCGGCAAGGCGGCAACGAGCGAATCTCCGGGAGCTTACTGAAGTAAGTGACCGGAGTGAGTGAGGCAGCCAACGCAGCAGCAGCGTGACTGGAGAAGGGCAAACGTACTAGGGGGCATGATGTACGCTTTAGTGAACGGCCGGGTCTATACCGGTCATGACGTTCTGGATAACCACGCGGTGGTCATTGCCGATGGCAAAATTGAACGTGTCTGCCCGGTAAGTGAATTGCCGGCGAATGTGGAAACCCGCAGTCTGGATGGCGCCATTCTTGCCCCCGGATTTATCGATCTGCAACTTAATGGTTGTGGCGGCGTGCAGTTCAACGATTCACTGGAAGCCATTTCAGTAGAAACGTTAGAAATCATGCAGAAAGCCAATGAGAAATCCGGCTGTACCAGTTTCTTACCGACGCTGATTACCTGTAGCGACGACTACATGAAACACGGTATCAGCGTGATGCGCACCTATCTGGAAAAGTATCCGAACCAGGCACTGGGTCTGCACCTTGAAGGCCCCTACCTCAGCCCGCTGAAAAAAGGCACGCACAACCCGGCCTTTATCCGCCTGCCAGACAGCGCGATGATTGATTTTCTGTGTGCAAACGCGGACGTGATCACCCAACTGACGCTCGCACCCGAACAGGTTGATGCAAAATATATCCGCCAGATGCGTGATGCAGGAATAGTGATTTCCGCAGGCCATTCAAATTCCACCTATGCTGAAGCCCGTGCCGGTTTTGCCGCAGGTATCAGCTTTGCTACGCACCTTTATAATGCAATGCCAGCCATCACGGGCCGTCAGCCTGGTCTTATTGGTGCAATCTTCGATACGCCAGAAGTCTATACCGGCGTGATTGCTGATGGTCTTCACGTTGACTGGGCGAATATTCGCAATGCGAAAAAGCTCAAAGGCGAGAAGCTGGTGCTGGTCACTGACGCAACGGCTCCGGCTGGCGCGAATATTGATGAGTTCATTTTTGCCGGTAAAACAATATACTACCGTGACGGACTCTGTGTGGACGAAAACGGAACACTGAGCGGCTCTGCGCTGACGATGATCGAAGCGGTACAAAATAGCGTCGAACATGTTGGCATCGCGCTGGACGAAACGCTGCGTATGGCAACGCTTTATCCGGCACGCGCCATTGGTGTTGAAGACCAACTGGGCAGCATCGAAGCAGGTAAAGTCGCCAACCTCACCGCGTTCACTCATGATTTTAAAATCACAAAAACTATCGTTAATGGTGACGAAGTTTAATTGAGCGGATAACAGCATTGATGACAACTGGCGGACAGCAGGCACAAATCGGCAACGTTGATCTGGTTAAGCAGTTAAACGGCGCGGCGGTTTACCGCCTGATTGACCAACAAGGTCCCATCTCGCGCATTCAGATTGCTGACATGAGTCAGTTAGCGCCCGCCAGTGTGACCAAAATTACCCGACAATTGCTTGAGCGCGGGCTGATTAAAGAAGTTGATCAGCAGGCTTCCACCGGAGGGCGCCGCGCTATTTCTATCATCACCGAAACCCGCCCTTTCCATACCATCGCAGTACGTCTTGGTCGCCATGATGCGACGATAACGCTTTATGATCTCAGCGCAAAATCGCTGGCCGAACAACATTACGCCCTGCCCGAACGCACTCAGGAAACCCTGGAGAACGCGCTGTTCGAGGCTATACAGCAATTCATTGAACTAAATCAGCGCAAAATCCGCGAACTGATTGCCATTTCCGTCATCCTTCCGGGGCTGGTCGATCCGAATAAAGGCATCGTGCGCTATATGCCGCATATCAGCGTGGGCGCGTGGAAATTAGTCGATGCGCTGGAAGCCCGGTTTAAAGTCACCAGTTTTGTCGGCCACGATATCCGCAGTCTGGCGCTTGCCGAACACTACTTCGGTGCAACCCGCGACTGTCAGGACTCCATTTTGGTTCGTTTACACCGTGGTACCGGTGCCGGAATCATCGTTAACGGCCAGATTTTTCTCGGCAGTAACGGCAACGTCGGTGAAATCGGCCATATTCAGATCGACCCGCTGGGCGAACGCTGCCACTGCGGTAATTTCGGCTGTCTGGAAACCGTTGCGGCTAACGCTGCCATCGAAAATCGGGTGCGCCATTTACTGACGCAAGGCTACGCCAGCAAGCTGAGTCTGAATGACTGTTCAATTTCGGCGATCTGCAAAGCGGCCAACCGCCACGATCCGCTGGCAACCGAAGTCATCGAACACGTTGGCCGCCAGCTGGGTAAAGGGGTGTCGATCGCGATAAATCTGTTCAACCCGCAAAAAGTCGTGATTGCCGGCGAAATCACCGAAGCCGATAAGGTTCTGCTTCCGGCAATTCAGAACTGCATTAATGCGCAGGTTCTGAAAGATTTCCGCCGTAATTTACCGGTAGTGACCTCTGCCCTGAATCATCAGTCAGCGATTGGTGCGTTTGCCCTGGTTAAACGGGCGATGCTGAATGGCGTTCTGTTACAGCGTCTGATGGAAAATTAAGACGTGCTATAGTATCTGGCTGCCAGGAATGGGACTGAAAATGTGGGTTTGGAAATTATGACGATAAAGAACGTAATTTGTGACATTGATGGCGTGCTGTTGCACGACAATACCGCAGTACCTGGCGCCGATCGTTTTCTGGCGCGGATTCAGGAACAGGGAATGCCTCTGGTTATTCTCACTAACTACCCTTCCCAGACAGCACAGGATCTGGCAAACCGCTTCGGCGCTGCCGGTCTCGACGTGCCTGAAAGTGCATTTTTCACCTCTGCGATGGCCACAGCCGATTTCCTCAAACGTCAGGAAGGCAAAAAAGCCTATGTCGTCGGCGAAGGTGCGCTGATTCATGAACTCTATAAAGCCGGTTTTACCATTACCGATATCAATCCTGATTTCGTGATTGTCGGCGAAACCCGTTCTTATAACTGGGACATGATCCATAAAGCCGCCTATTTCGTGGCAAACGGCGCGCGCTTTATCGCGACAAATCCTGATAACCACGGACACGGTTTTGTTCCTGCCTGCGGCGCATTGTGTGCACCGATCGAAAAAATTACCGGACGCCAGCCATTTTATGTCGGCAAACCGAGTCCGTGGATTATCCGTTCGGCGTTAAATAAAATGCAGGCGCATTCCGAAGATACCGTCATTGTGGGGGATAATCTGCGTACTGACATTCTGGCGGGCTTCCAGGCAGGTCTGGAAACCGTTCTGGTGCTGACTGGCGTTTCCACGCTCAACGATATTGAGGGAATGCCTTTCCGTCCGACCTGGATTTACCCTTCAGTTGCCGATATCGACGTGATTTAAGCGTTTCCTGCCACTGCCTGAAAACGAGTCTGGAGCTTTATTCAGGCTCTTTTTTTTGTCTTGCCGTCTGATTTTTATCCACTTTTCTCTTTTTTTGAATCCTCCTCAATTTTTGGCGATTAAATTAATAATCCGCTAATAGAATCGCTATAAAACTGGTGATTCATCAAAGATCACCCACCATCAACCAACTATTTATCAGAAGAGCGTTAAACCACTTGCACAACATAGGGGTTTTGACGCATTTTCATAGTCAGCAACGCAACAACGCCGGGCTAAAACTGAAAGAACGGCAACGTTGATCCTCATTCGTAATCATAAAAATAACAGCCAGAGAAAGGTCGTTAGGGAGAAAGTCATATGTGTTCAATTTTCGGTGTGCTCGATATCAAAACTGACGCTGTCGAGCTGCGCAAAAAAGCGCTGGAACTGTCGCGCCTGATGCGTCACCGCGGACCCGACTGGTCCGGTGTGTTTGCCAGCGATAAAGCCATTCTGTCGCATGAGCGTCTGTCCATTGTCGACGTGAACAACGGCGCACAACCTTTGTACAACGCAGCACACACCCACGTTCTGGCTGTGAACGGCGAAATTTACAACCATCAGGCTTTGCGCGCAGAACTGGGCGACAAGTATGAATTCCAGACCGCATCTGACTGTGAAGTCATTCTGGCGCTGTATCAGGAAAAAGGCCCTGCCTTCCTCGATGAACTGCAAGGTATGTTCGCCTTTATTCTGTATGACACAGAAAAAGACGCGTACCTGATTGGCCGCGACCATCTGGGCATTATCCCGCTGTACATGGGCTACGACGAACACGGCAACATGTACGTCGCTTCAGAAATGAAAGCGCTGGTGCCGGTTTGTCGCACCATCAAAGAATTCCCGGCAGGCAGCTATCTGTGGAGCCAGGACGGTGAAATTCGCGAATACTACCAGCGTGACTGGTTTGACTTCGAAAACGTCAAAGACAATGTGACCGACGCTGCAGCGCTGAAAGATGCGCTGGAAGAAGCGGTAAAAAGTCACCTGATGTCTGACGTGCCTTACGGCGTGCTGCTGTCCGGTGGTCTGGATTCCTCCGTGATTTCCGCCATCACCAAGAAATTTGCCGGCCGCCGTATTGAAGATAAAGATCAGAGCGAAGCCTGGTGGCCGCAACTGCACTCCTTTGCCGTCGGTCTGCAAGGTTCACCGGACCTGCGCGCTGCTCAGGAAGTCGCCAACCATTTAGGCACCGTGCACCACGAAATTCACTTCACCGTGCAGGAAGGTCTGGATGCTATCCGCGATGTTATCTATCACATTGAAACGTATGACGTCACGACTATCCGCGCATCAACGCCGATGTATCTGATGTCGCGTAAAATCAAAGCGATGGGCATCAAAATGGTGTTGTCTGGCGAAGGCGCAGACGAAGTGTTGGGCGGCTACCTGTATTTCCATAAAGCACCAAACGCTAAAGAATTCCATGAAGAAACCGTGCGTAAATTGCTGGCCCTGCATATGTATGACTGTGCGCGTGCCAACAAAGCCATGTCAGCCTGGGGTGTTGAAGCCCGCGTCCCGTTCCTGGACAAAAAATTCCTCGACGTCGCGATGCGTATCAACCCGAAAGACAAGATGTGCGGCAACGGCAAGATGGAGAAACATATCCTGCGTGAATGTTTCGAGTCTTATTTGCCACACAGCGTGGCCTGGCGCCAGAAAGAACAGTTCTCTGATGGCGTAGGTTACAGCTGGATCGATACCTTAAAAGAAGTGGCCTCTCAGCAGATCACCGATCAACAGCTTGAAACTGCACATTTCCGTTTCCCGTACAACACGCCGACCTCGAAAGAAGGCTACCTGTACCGTACGATTTTTGAAGAGTTATTCCCGGTGCCAAGCGCGGCTGAATGTGTGCCTGGCGGGCCGTCAGTGGCCTGTTCTTCAGCGAAAGCTATTGAATGGGACGAAGCGTTCAAAAACATGGACGATCCTTCTGGCCGTGCCGTTGGCGTGCATCAGTCCGCTTATAAATAACCGATTTACCGGTAAATATCCTTGTAGCAAACGGGCCTCTTCAGGCCCGTTTTTTAATGGGTAAAGTCAGTAAAAATAATGTCTTTTGTCCAATTAATCACCAGAGTGGTTATAAGCCAGACAAATGGACGCCGTCAGGCCTTTTTCTCCAAAAAAGGTGTTGACGCAAAACGGTCATATACGCATAATGCGCCCCGCAACGCCGATGAAGGTAGCGCGAAAAAAGATGGCTACGTAGCTCAGTTGGTTAGAGCACATCACTCATAATGATGGGGTCACAGGTTCGAATCCCGTCGTAGCCACCATCTTTTTGCGGGAGTGGCGAAATTGGTAGACGCACTAGATTTAGGTTCTAGCGCCGCAAGGTGTGCGAGTTCAAGTCTCGCCTCCCGCACCATTTCCAGACATCGGCAGCACAGTTGGGGTATCGCCAAGCGGTAAGGCACTGGTTTTTGATACCAGCATTCCCTGGTTCGAATCCAGGTACCCCAGCCATACTTCTTTCTGTATAATTGGTAAGCACTTGAAATTTATTATTAAGTTAGTTAAATTAGTGCTTGAAGTTTTGAAGTAAGTCAGTAGAATTTGGCTACGTAGCTCAGCTGGTTAGAGCACATCACTCATAATGATGGGGTCACAGGTTCAAATCCCGTCGTAGCCACCATTTTACTTGCAGTACACTACTCAAAAGGTAGTGAGAAACAAAATTGGGGTGTCGCCAAGCGGTAAGGCTCTGGTTTCTGATACCAGCATACCCAGGTTCGAATCCTGGCACCCCAGCCACATTAGAAAGGCCTGCTTTTTAGCAGGCCTTTTGCTTTTCTGTATTTTAAATATTTATCTAAAAATAGAGGTCTGGTGGAGATGTTTTCCCACCAGCCTTGACGTCATTAAATCCCCAATGCGTATTTAAGTGCTTTGGTTTTCAGTGCGCCCGTACGTTGTGCGGTCATCAGCGCCAGATTACGCAACGCTTTCACCGGTGCCAGATCGTTACTGAAGGCGGTATAGAATAAATCCATCCCACTTTGCATCAGCAGATTATCCAGACGACGCTGACGCTGATAGCGCAGTAAGACTTTCTCGCTGCTCCACGCTTCATCATGATCACGCGCCTTTTCCAGCACCGATAACAATGCTTCCACATCACGGTATCCCAGATTGACGCCCTGCCCTGCCAGAGGATTGATGGTGTGCGCTGCGTCACCCACCAGCGCCAGCCCCGGTAAGACATAACGCTGAACGTGACGGCGAACCAGTGGGAATGCACCTGCGGATATTGCTTTCACTGTGCCCAGCCGTGCCGGGAAAGCCTGCATCACTTCTGTCGTAAGTTGCTGCATATTCAGCGTTTTCAGATAACGGATACGCTGCGGGCTGTCATACCAGACCAGCGAGGCCTGATTATCAAACAGCGGCAGGAACGCCCGCGGGCCGGAAGGGAAAAATTGCTGCCATGTCACGTACTGATTCGGCGTTGCGGTTTCGACATGAATCAGCATACAGTGCTGGCGGTATTCCCAGCCATCCACACCAATCCCCGCTAACTGCCGCACCAGGGAATT
This sequence comes from Rahnella sp. NRRL B-41462, assembly GCF_003263525.1. Classification (NCBI taxonomy): domain Bacteria; kingdom Pseudomonadati; phylum Pseudomonadota; class Gammaproteobacteria; order Enterobacterales; family Yersiniaceae; genus Rahnella; species Rahnella sp. NRRL B-41462. The sequence goes on from NZ_JYDF01000081.1 coordinate 66,076, forward strand.
CGCACCATCGGCAGCGACCACAAGTGGCGTGCGCAGTAATTCACCCGTAGTCAGTTGCAAAGACCAGGTTTTATCATCGTGCTGCAAAAGGTGACGCAATTTTGCCGGGCACAAACGGGTCAGACTGGTGAGGGCATCAAACTGTTGCCACAGCGCCAGCTGAAGTACCCGGTTTTCGACCATGAAGCCCAGTTCCGGCAATCCGAGAGACTGCGCATCAAATTTCACTTCAGAACCGTCAACTTCCCAGGTTTCCAGGCGGCGGTATGGGACTGAGCGCATTTTCTCAACCGCACCCCACGCACCCAGTTTCTGTAAAAAGCGCACAGACGCACAACCAATCGCGGAGATACGCAAATCAGCCGGCGCTGACGGATCAAACCCGGCAGGTTCTTCATTCTCTATCAGAGCAACCTGCAATCCCTGCTGCGCCAGCCCCAGGGCTGTGGCAGCGCCCACCATGCCGCCACCCACAATGACTGCATCAAATGTCTTCTCAGAATTATTCATTTTATTCCGGCTTTCTGTTCAGTTCATTATGCGAAGTGTACCGGATTTTTGTGTTGGCATCAGGGCCTAAGCTGCTTTCCTGCACTGGTCAGCACTGGAGTGAGGGTTTACAATAGCGCCCCTGAACTATGCTATGCACTGCGGCACTGCCGATCTAACGTTTCCCGTATTGAGTACTGACACGCTGATGACTAAAAAACTGCACATAAAAACCTGGGGCTGCCAGATGAATGAATATGATTCATCCAAAATGGCTGACCTTCTCGACAGCACCCATGGTTACCAGCTGACGGATAACGCTGAAGAAGCAGACATTCTGCTGCTGAATACCTGCTCAATAAGGGAAAAAGCGCAGGAGAAAGTGTTCAGCCTGCTCGGACACTGGAAATTACTGAAAAAGAAAAACCCGAATATTATCATTGGGGTGGGTGGCTGCGTCGCATCACAGGAAGGCGAAATGCTGCGTAAACGTGCGCCTTGTGTCGACATCGTCTTCGGTCCGCAAACCTTGCATCGTTTACCGGAAATGGTGAACCACGTACGTGGCACCAAAAGCCCGGTCGTGGATATCAGCTTTCCTGAAATCGAAAAATTTGACCGCCTGCCGGAACCGCGCGCAGACGGCCCGACCGCTTTCGTTTCCATCATGGAAGGCTGCAACAAATATTGCAGCTTCTGTGTAGTGCCTTATACGCGCGGTGAAGAAGTCAGCCGCCCGTGCGATGACGTATTGTTTGAAGTGGCACAACTGGCCGCGCAAGGCGTGCGTGAAGTTAACCTGCTGGGCCAGAACGTTAATGCGTATCGTGGCGATGCGTTTGAGGGTGGCGTGTGCACCTTCGCTGAGCTGCTGCGTCTGGTGGCAGCGATTGACGGTATCGACCGTATCCGTTTCACCACCAGTCATCCGGTGGAATTTACTGATGATATTATAGAAGTCTATAAAGATACGCCTGAAGTGGTGAGCTTCCTGCATCTGCCGATCCAAAGTGGTTCCGATCGCATTCTGACGATGATGAAGCGTCCTCATACAGTGCTGGAATATAAATCGACTATCCGCAAGTTACGCGCCGCGCGTCCTGATATTCATTTCAGTTCAGATTTTATCATCGGTTTCCCTGGCGAAACGAACGAAGATTTTGAACGCACGATGGATTTGATTGCGCAGGTGAATTACGACGTCAGCTTCAGCTTCATCTATTCTCCGCGTCCGGGCACACCGGCGGCAGATATGGTTGATGATGTGAGCATGGATGAGAAGAAACAGCGTCTGGCGCTGTTACAGGACAGAATCACACAGCAAGTCATGCGCTTTAGCCGCGCCACGCTGGGTACTGTTCAGCGTATTCTGGTGGAAGGCACGTCCCGCAAGGACATTATGGAGCTGACCGGCCGTACCGAATGCAACCGCGTGGTCAACTTCGAAGGCACACCGGACATGATTGGTAAGTTCGTTGATGTCGAAATTGTCGACGTGTATGCCAACTCACTGCGCGGTGTGGTTGTCCGTACGGAAGAACAGATGGCGCTTCGCCTGCATGAATCACCACAATCAGTTATCGAACGCACCCGCAAAGAAAATGAATTGGGCGTTGGACTATATCAACCCTGAACCACCAGAATAATGCACAGCCTGAAATCAACAGGGCGCTCCGGCGTCCTGTTTCTTTTGAGATTTTCGGTAATAACCTCATCATAAGGGTTTAATTTTCCAGCAAAGGCCGCATATCCGGATGACGGTGCCTGCAACTGCTGCCACGGCGCAGCATATTTTGCCAAGGGCATGTATTATTAAGTCAGGTATGGTTGGCGGCTGAAAGCAGTGACTCAGCCGGGTGAAATGACAACTGGTCCGAAGTGACCCAGAGGATTCGTTTGAACGTTGTAACACAAGAGATTTTACTGGAGCCCGAAGACAACCAGCGTTTGCTGAGCCTGTGCGGGCCGTTTGATGACAATATCAAACAACTGGAGCGCCGGTTGGGCGTTGAAATCAACCGTCGTGATAACGCGTTTAAATTGGTCGGAAAGAGCCTGCCGGTTGCGGCAGCCGCCGACATCCTGCGTGATTTATACGTTGACACTGCGCCGCTGCGCGGTGAGATCCAGGATATCGATCCTGAAAAAATTCATCTGGCGATCAAAGAAAGCCGGGTGCTGGAACAAACAGCAGAAAGTGTGCCCGACTTCGGCAAAGCGGTCATCATCAAAACCAAGCGTGGCATGGTGAAGCCGCGCACGCCCAATCAGGCGCAGTATATCGCCAACATTCTCGACCACGACATCACCTTCGGGATCGGTCCTGCAGGTACCGGTAAAACATATCTGGCCGTGGCTGCTGCGGTGGATGCGCTGGAGCGTCAGGAAGTGCGCCGCATTCTTCTGACCCGCCCTGCCGTTGAAGCCGGTGAAAAACTGGGCTTCCTGCCGGGGGATCTCAGTCAGAAAGTTGACCCATATCTGCGCCCGCTGTATGACGCATTGTTCGAAATGCTCGGTTTTGAGAAAGTTGAAAAACTGATTGAGCGCAACGTTATTGAAGTCGCCCCGCTGGCTTACATGCGTGGACGTACATTGAACGACGCTTTTATTATCCTTGATGAAAGCCAGAACACGTCTATCGAACAAATGAAGATGTTCCTGACCCGTATTGGCTTTAACTCCAAAGCGGTGATCACCGGTGACGTGACGCAAATCGACTTGCCGCGTCATCAGAAATCAGGGCTTCGTCATGCGATTGAAGTGCTGTCGTCAGTCGAAGAACTCAGCTTTAACTTCTTCCACAGTGAAGACGTGGTACGTCACCCGGTCGTTGCGCGCATTGTTGTTGCGTACGAAGCCTGGGAAGAAGAAGATCAAAAACGCCGCGATGCGATTGCCGCAGAGCGTAAACATGAACATCAGAACAGCTCAACACAACAGGCCAGTCAATGAACACGGTAATCCTCGATTTACAAATTGCCTGCGAAGATGCAGCAGGTTTACCGTCAGAAAATGATTTTCAGACCTGGCTTGAAGCGGTTCTTCCTCAGTTTCAGGAAGAATCAGAAGTCACAATCCGTCTGGTCGATATCCCTGAAAGTCATGAACTTAATATGACTTATCGTGGGATGGATAAACCGACCAACGTGTTATCCTTTCCGTTCGAAGCACCTCCTGGTATGGAGATGCCGCTTCTTGGCGACCTGATTATTTGTCGCCAGGTTGTGGAGAAAGAAGCAAAAGAGCAGGACAAAGAACTTCTGGCTCACTGGGCGCATATGGTCATTCACGGCAGTTTGCATTTGCTGGGCTATGACCATATCGTTGACGAAGAAGCCGAAGAAATGGAATCGATTGAAACTGAAATCATGCAGGGTCTGGGGTATCCGGATCCGTATATTTCAGAGAAAGAAGATAACTAAGCTTCACAGTAAACTCGCGTAATGCCTGCCTGATAACGTGTTTATCCGCAGGCGTTTCGCATAATTTTCACTAACTACGAGTAAAAAAAACCAAACGCCATGAGCGATGACCATTCACAAAATAGTGACAGCCCCAGTCCCAAGAAGGGCTTCTTTTCCCTTATCCTTAGCCAGCTTTTTCACGGTGAACCAAAAAACCGTGGCGATTTGGTTGAGCTGATCCGTGATTCAGAACAAAACGATCTGATCGACCCCGATACCCGTGACATGCTGGAAGGCGTGATGGATATCGCCGAGCAGCGCGTCCGGGACATCATGATCCCACGTTCACAAATGATCACGCTAAAACGCAACCAGCCGCTGGAAGAGTGCCTCGATGTCATTATCGAATCTGCACACTCACGCTTCCCGGTGATCAGCGAAGATAAGGATCACATTGAAGGCATCCTGATGGCCAAAGACCTGCTGCCGTTTATGCGCACAGAGTCTGAGCCATTCAGCATAGATAAAGTGCTGAGAACCGCGGTCGTTGTCCCTGAAAGCAAACGCGTAGACCGCATGCTGAAGGAATTCCGCTCACAGCGTTACCACATGGCGATTGTCGTTGATGAATTCGGCGGCGTTTCAGGTCTGGTAACCATCGAAGATATTCTCGAACTGATCGTCGGCGAAATCGATGATGAGTACGATGAAGCAGAAGATCTGGATATCCGCCAGCTCAGCCGCCATACCTACACCGTCCGCGCACTGGCACCGATCGAAGATTTTAATGAAGTGTTCCGGACCCATTACAGTGACGACGAAGTCGATACGATTGGTGGTCTGGTCATGCAGTCATTCGGCCATTTACCGGCGCGTGGTGAAAGCATTGAAATTGACGGTTACCTGTTCAAGGTTGCGATGGCCGACAGCCGTCGTATCATTCAGGTTCATGTAAAAATACCGGACGACGCGCCGCAACCGATACTGGAAGAATAATTACTTCATGGCAATTGCCTCTTTATATCAACGCCAGCGGGTTCGCGCCCTGCTGGCGCTCTTTTTCGGTGCCTGTGGCACGCTGTCATTTTCCCCTTATGACTTCTGGCCTGCGGCGATCATTTCGCTGTGCGGTCTGCTGGCATTAACGCTCGATCGTCGTCCGGCTCAGGCCGCGCTCATCGGCTTTTTCTGGGGAATGGGTCTTTTTGGCAGCGGCGTAAACTGGGTGTATGTCAGCATCGCCACGTTTGGCGGCATGCCGGAAGCGATCAACCTTTTCCTGGTGGTCTTGCTGGCAGCGTATTTATCGCTGTACACGATGTTGTTTGCCGGCTTGTTCAGCAAACTGTGGCCGAAAACCACCTGGTGGAAACTGGCACTTGGCGCGCCCGCCTTGTGGCAAGTTACTGAATTCCTGCGCGGCTGGGTGCTGACCGGTTTCCCGTGGTTACAGTTCGGCTACAGCCAGATCGACGGTCCGCTGAAAGGCCTCGCGCCGATTACCGGCGTCGACGGCATCACGATTTTACTCACCTCGCTGAGCGGACTGATTGTGTACGCGGTACATCAGCGTCGCGTCACACCGGGAATTATCGCTGTTGCCATGCTGTTACTGCCGTGGCCGCTGCGTTATATCCACTGGTATCAGGAACAGCCAGATAAAACGGTCGATGTGGCGCTGGTTCAGGGCAATATTCCACAGTCCATGAAATGGGATCCGAAAGCGCTGGAAAGTGCGCTGCAGACCTATCTCGATCTCAGCCGCCCGTACGTGGGTAAATCCAGCATGATCATCTGGCCGGAATCAGCAATTTCAGACATTGAATCCGATCAGCAGGGCTTCCTGAGCATGGTGGATAATATCTACCGCTCACACGGCACCCAGTTAATCACCGGCATTATCGATGCCCGTCGCAATGAAGAAGGCATGAAAGTGTATAACAGCGCCATCGTGCTCGGCGGTGAAAAGCCCTATCACTATCCTGACGGAAACCGCTTCAACAAACATCATCTGGTGCCTTTTGGAGAGTTCGTACCGCTGGAAGCCATTCTTCGCCCGCTGGCACCTTTCTTCGATTTGCCGATGTCCGGGCTGACCAGTGGTGATTACGTGCAGAAACCGTTGTTTGTCAGTGGCCTGAATCTGACCACGGCGATTTGTTACGAAGTCGTCTTCGGCGAACAGGTGCGCGACAATCTGCAACCGGATACTAATTTCCTGCTGACAATTTCAAACGATGCCTGGTTTGGTCATTCGATTGGCCCATGGCAACACTTCCAGATGGCACGTATGCGTTCGCTGGAACTGGGTCGCCCGTTGCTGCGCAGTACCAATAATGGCATTACCGCCGTCGTTGATGCTCAGGGCGATGTGACCCACGAAATTCCGCAGTTTACCCGTCAGGTGCTGAACGTGAAGGTCACACCGACAACGGGTATGACACCTTATGCCCGGGCTGGCTGGTGGCCGGTGTGGTTTGCTACGGCAGTCATGGCGGCAGTTGCGCTGTGGTTGGGTCGCCGTAAATCCTGAGTACAAGCGTTTTGTTTCTAAAACAGGCACCTCCGGGTGTCTGTTCTTTTTTGTAGCACCCCTTTTTAATCTCAATACCCCTCCCCTTTTACCTGCTGCCGATTGTTTCGACTGCGGCATTAAGCGCTGCCGATTTGCCCGCTTATGAAGTTAAATCAGGCCATTTGGCACGACTCTTGCTACATCTGATTGAAAGATATCTGATTAGTTACTTTTTATGACAGGATGCATCATTTTGGTACAAACAGGCTGCTCCTCATGCACTTTCCGGGTGCATAGCCGTTTGATTGCTTTGATTTGGTGCGTGTCTCGTCTCAAAAAAGAAACAATGTGGTTTCATAATATTCACATTCAGCTATTTTCTAGCTTCATATGACGAGGCATTAGTACTTTCTGATCCCTGAGTTTGGATCCCTAATGACAGCAAGGAGTTGGACATGCAATTGCGCAAATTGGCGTTATCAGTACTGTTGGCAAGCGTTACCGTGAGCAGCTTTGCTCACGCAGAAGAACTGACCGGCACCCTGAAAAAAATTAAAGACAATGGCGTTATCGTGGTGGGTCACCGTGAATCCTCAGTGCCATTCTCTTACTACAACAACGAACAAAAAGTTGTGGGTTATTCACAGGACTATTCTGACGCTATCGTTGACGCAGTGAAGAAAAAACTGAACCTGCCTGACCTGCAGGTCAAAATGATGCCAATCACTTCGCAGAACCGTATCCCGCTGCTGCAAAACGGCACCTACGATTTCGAATGTGGTTCAACCACCAACAACCTGGAACGTCAGCAACAAGCAGCCTTCTCTGACACCATCTTTGTGATCGGCACACGTCTGCTGGTGAAAAAAGGTTCAGAGATTAAAGATTTCACTGACCTTAAAGGCAAAACTGTTGTTGTAACCTCCGGTACGACTTCCGAAGTTCTGCTGAACAAGCTGAACGAAGAGAAAAAACTGGATCTGCGCATCATCAGTGCCAAAGACCACGGTGACTCCTTCCGTACGCTGGAAACTGGCCGCGCAGTGGCCTTCATGATGGATGACGCCTTGCTGGCCGGTGAACGTGCGAAAGCCAAGAAACCAGACAACTGGGAAATTGTCGGTACGCCGCAATCCAAAGAAGCTTATGGCTGCATGATGCGTAAAGACGATGCTGAGTTTAAAAAACTGGTTGATGACACCATCGTGCAGGCACAAACCTCCGGTGAAGCAGGCAAATGGTTTGAAACCTGGTTCAAAAAACCGATTCCTCCGAAAAACCTGAATATGAACTTTGAGCTGTCCGATGACATGAAAGCTCTGTTCAAAGCGCCAAACGATAAGGCGCTGTAAGTCATACCAAATGGACGGGTATAACCAAGAGAAGAGTGAAAAGTGACTAAAATACAAGGTTGGACCACCAACCTGTGATGATACAGATGCGGGGTGGTCGTTCCCCACCCCGCATTCTTTCCCATTCACTTTAGGCGGATTGCGTCATCACTCAGATGGGTAAGCCTTTACCCGCTTTACGGAGTTTTTATGTCAATAGATTGGAACTGGGGCATTTTTCTGCAACAAGCCCCCTTCGGTAACACCACTTATCTGGGTTGGATTTGGAATGGATTTCAGGTCACTGTCGCACTGTCAATTTGCGCATGGATAATCGCCTTCCTCATCGGTTCTCTGTTCGGTATTTTGCGTACCGTCCCCAACCGCATCCTTTCGGGTATTGGTACCTGTTACGTCGAATTATTCCGTAACGTGCCATTAATCGTGCAATTCTTCATTTGGTATCTGGTGGTCCCTGAACTGCTGCCTGAAAATATCGGCATGTGGTTTAAATCCGAACTGGCGCCTGACGTACAGTTCTTCACTTCCTCGGTAATTTGCCTCGGGTTGTTCACCGCCGCCCGTGTATGCGAACAGGTGCGTGCAGCCATCCAGTCCCTGCCAAGCGGACAACGCAATGCCGGACTGGCGATGGGCCTTACGCTGCCGCAAACTTACCGCTATGTGCTGTTGCCCAATGCTTACCGCGTGATCGTGCCGCCAATGACCTCTGAGATGGTTAATCTGGTGAAAAACTCCGCCATTGCCTCGACCATTGGTCTGGTTGATATGGCCGCACAAGCCGGTAAGCTGCTGGATTACTCCGCGCATGCGTATGAATCATTCACTGCAATCACCGTTGCTTATGTCCTTATCAATGCCGTCATCATGCTGCTGATGCATTTCGTAGAACGTAAAGTCCGCCTGCCGGGCAACATGGGAGGGAAATAAGCATGCATGAATTCGACTGGAGTTCTATTGGTCCCGGCCTGCCCTATCTGTGGCAAGGCATGGTCATTACGCTGAAGATAACGTCGCTGGCGATTGTAGTCGGTATTTTGTGGGGCACCCTGCTGGCGGTCATGCGCCTGTCAACGTTCAAGCCGATCAGCTGGTTTGCCTCGGCTTACGTCAACCTTTTCCGCGCGGTTCCGCTGGTCATGGTGCTGTTGTGGTTCTATCTGATTGTGCCGGGCTTTCTGCAAAAAGTGCTCGGACTGTCACCTAAAACCGATATCCGCCTGATTTCTGCGATGGTCGCGTTTGCGTTATTTGAAGCGGCGTATTACTCGGAGATTATCCGCGCAGGGATTATCAGCATCGCACGCGGTCAGTCTTCTGCAGCGCTGGCGCTGGGTATGACACAGTGGCAGTCGATGAAGCTGGTTATCCTGCCGCAGGCTTTCCGCGCGATGGTGCCGTTACTGCTGACGCAGGCTATCGTTTTGTTCCAGGATACTTCGCTGGTGTATGTTCTGGGCCTCGCAGACTTCTTCCGCAGCGCATCTAATATTGGTGACCGTGACGGTACGCTGGTTGAGATGGTGCTGTTTGCAGGACTTATTTACTTTGTTATCAGCCTTTGTGCTTCCTTGCTGGTGCGTTATTTGAAGAAAAGGACCGTTTCATGATTTCACTGAAGAATGTTTCTAAATGGTACGGGCACTTTCAGGTGCTTACCGATTGCAGCACCGAAGTTAAAAAAGGTGAAGTTGTGGTGGTTTGCGGGCCTTCAGGCTCAGGGAAATCGACGCTGATCAAAACCGTTAACGGACTCGAACCAGTTCAGAAAGGTGAGATCCTGGTCAACGGGACGCCGGTCAATGACAAGAAGACCAATCTGGCGCAACTGCGTGCAAAAGTGGGCATGGTTTTCCAGCATTTCGAACTGTTCCCGCACCTTTCCATCATCGATAACCTGACACTGGCGCAAGTCAAAGTTTTAAAACGTGATAAAGCGGCAGCGAAAGACAAAGGCCTGAAATTACTGGATCGTGTCGGTTTGTCCGCGCACGCCAATAAATTCCCCGGCCAGCTTTCCGGTGGTCAGCAACAGCGTGTGGCGATTGCCCGTGCATTGTGTATGGATCCGATCGCGATGTTGTTTGACGAACCGACGTCCGCTCTTGATCCGGAAATGATCAACGAAGTGCTCGACGTTATGGTTGAGCTGGCAAACGAAGGTATGACAATGATGGTGGTGACACACGAAATGGGCTTCGCCCGTAAAGTGGCCAACCGCGTGATTTTCATGGATGAAGGCAAGATTGTAGAAGATCGCAATAAAGACGATTTCTTCAATAATCCGGAATCCGATCGCGCCCGGGATTTCCTGGCGAAGATCCTGCACTGACCGGCACTGAAAAAAAGAAAGCACACCTGCCCCATCTCTCCGGGGCAGGTGTCTGACGCTTAAGGTTCAAACGGACGACGCGTAAACTCAGTGTTACCACATTTCGGGCATTTACTCAGAATTTCCGGCGTATACACCGCTAAGTGAAAATGACAGTTTTCACACACCAGATTGCCCAGACCGACGACTTCTCCGCTGTGATAAATCCCGTGATGGCTGACATCTTTAAAAACCTCTTTCCATTCCAGCTGGGTTTTATCGGTCATATCGGCCAGCTCTTTCCACAAGCTTTCTTTAATGACCCGCATGAACACACTGTCCGTGCCGTCATCTTCTTCTGCCACGGCTTGCTGGTTTTCTTCATAGTTGCGGGCAAATTCGTGCAAATCGCGGCGTACCGCCGACGTTAACTGTTCAATCTGGATTTCCGTCAGCTTGCCCTCTTCCTGCAGTCTGACGCGGGCATCCTGTACCAGCGCGCTGATATCACGTTCACCGTGTTTTAACCGCTCGGTCAGTGATGTCACCAACTGACGGTAAGATTGCGTAATATTGCTCATATTTCCTCTCCTTGAACTGTCATAACCATTTTCACGGCGGGAACGCACTGCCTTTATTTTAGTCGTAAATCCCTGATCCGTTGCGCAGATTATCTCGCGCTGACTCGCAGATTATGAATATTGCGCCAGAAGCGGACAGAAATTCCCTTTAGCCTTCGCTGGGTGTTGTTGCTCCAACCGCTTATCAGCTATGCTATGCGGATCTTTTGATTAAAACTTTTTGAGCTACAGGCGTAGCTGTTTTCACTCACAGGACCACCGGCCGCCATGCAAGAGCAATACCGTCCAGAAGACATCGAGTCACACGTTCAGCTTCACTGGCAAGAGAAGCAAACCTTCAAAGTTACCGAACAGCCTGGCAAGGAGAAATATTATTGCCTCTCCATGTTGCCTTATCCATCAGGCCGTCTCCACATGGGACACGTGCGCAACTACACCATCGGTGACGTGATTTCCCGTTACCAGCGCATGCTCGGTAAAAACGTTCTGCAGCCGATTGGCTGGGATGCGTTTGGCCTGCCAGCGGAAGGAGCAGCGGTTAAAAACAACACCGCACCTGCGCCGTGGACTTACGAAAACATCGAATACATGAAGAACCAGCTTAAATTGCTGGGCTTCGGCTATGACTGGGATCGTGAAATCGCGACCTGTAAGCCTGATTATTATCGCTGGGAACAATGGTTCTTCACCAAGCTGTACGAAAAAGGTCTGGTTTATAAGAAGACCTCCGCAGTGAACTGGTGTCCGCATGACCTGACCGTTCTGGCGAATGAACAGGTTATCGACGGCTGCTGCTGGCGTTGCGATACCAAAGTAGAACGCAAAGAAATTCCTCAGTGGTTTATCAAAATCACCGATTACGCCGATCAGCTGCTTAACGATCTGGACACGCTGGAAAGCTGGCCAGAGCAGGTGAAAACCATGCAGCGCAACTGGATTGGCCGTTCCGAAGGCGTGGAAATCACCTTTGATGTGGCTGACAGCGATGAAAAAGTCACGGTGTACACCACCCGTCCTGATACGTTTATGGGCGCGACCTACGTCGCTGTGGCTGCCGGTCATCCTCTGGCACAGTTGGGCGCACAGAATAATCCTGCGCTGAACGATTTCATCGACGAATGCCGTAACACCAAAGTTGCCGAAGCAGAAATGGCGACGATGGAAAAGAAAGGCATGGCAACCGGTCTGTTTGCCATTCACCCGCTGTCCGGTGAAAAGCTGCCAGTCTGGGTCGCTAACTTCGTTCTGATGGAGTACGGCACCGGCGCGGTAATGGCCGTTCCAGCTCACGACCAGCGTGACTGGGAGTTCGCCACCAAATATGACCTCCCTATTAAGCGCGTGATTAAGTCACTTGTTGAAGAAGCATATGAAGAAGCCATATTTAAAGGCACAACAAGTCATGTAGATCCAATACCATTAGCCGTTAGTGATCCATCGGAGCTCATGAGTTTAGAAAATGACTTATATAATGAGCGTAGTGAACCATATTTGGAAAAAGATGGAATATCTTATAATTCTGGTAAGTATGACGGCTTAAGATATCAGGAAGCTTGGAACGCTATAGCAGATGACCTTGTCATTAAAGGCGTAGGTCAGCGCAAAGTGAACTATCGCCTGCGCGACTGGGGGGTTTCCCGTCAACGTTACTGGGGCGCACCAATTCCGATGATCACGTTGGAAGACGGCACCGTTATTCCTGCGCCTGAAGATCAACTGCCGGTTGTTTTGCCGGAAGATGTGGTCATGGACGGTATCACCAGCCCGATTAAAGCGGATCCTGAGTGGGCGAAAACTACCGTCAACGGTATGCCGGGTCTGCGTGAAACCGACACCTTTGACACCTTCATGGAATCTTCCTGGTATTACGCGCGTTATACCTGCCCGCAATACGACGAAGGTATGCTGGATCCTGCGGCCGCCAACTACTGGTTGCCAGTCGATCAGTATGTCGGTGGTATTGAACACGCCATCATGCACCTGATGTATTTCCGCTTCTTCCACAAACTGATGCGTGATGCAGGTTTGGTGGATTCTGACGAACCGGCCAAGCGCCTGTTGTGTCAGGGTATGGTTCTGGCTGACGCGTTCTACTACACCGGTAACAGCGGCGAACGTATCTGGGTTTCCCCGGCGGATGCCATTGTTGAACGTGATGAAAAAGGTCGCATCACCAAAGCCACTGACCCGCAAGGCCACGAACTGGTTTACGCGGGCATGAGCAAGATGTCCAAGTCTAAAAACAACGGCATCGACCCGCAGGTGATGGTCGATAAATACGGTGCAGATACCGTGCGTCTGTTTATGATGTTCGCTTCTCCGGCAGAAATGACGCTGGAATGGCAAGAGTCCGGCGTTGAAGGGGCAAACCGCTTCCTGAAACGTGTCTGGAAACTGGCCTTCGAGCACACAGAAAAAGGTCGTGTTGCCGCTCTGGATGTGGCTTCTCTCAATGAAGCACAGAAAGATCTGCGTCGTGACTTGCATAAAACCATCGCCAAAGTGACCGATGATATCGGCCGTCGTCAGACCTTCAACACCGCTATCGCGGCAATCATGGAACTGATGAACAAGCTGGGTCGTGCACCTCAGGATAGCGAACAGGACCGTGCGCTGCTGCAGGAATCCTTGCTGGCGGTTGTCCGTATGCTTTATCCATTCACTCCGCACGTCTGCTTCAGCCTCTGGCAGTCGCTGCAAGGAGAAGGCGACGTGGATACCGCGCCATGGCCACAAGCTGATGAGCAGGCAATGGTTGAAGATTCCAAGCTGGTCGTTGTACAGGTGAACGGTAAAGTGCGTGCTAAAATCACCGTAGCCGCTGATGCTACCGAGCAACAAGTGCGCGATCGTGCGGCAGAAGAACATTTGGTCGCAAAATATCTGGATGGGGTTACGGTTCGCAAAGTAATCTACGTCCCGGGCAAACTGCTTAACCTGGTTGTAGGTTGAGTCAAGGAGGATCTGTGCGACATCCCATAATGACATTGCTGCTCACCGCAGCAGTGCTGGTTACAGCAGGTTGTGGATTCCATTTACGTGGGAAAACCAATGTTCCTGACGAACTGAAAACAATCGTTTTGGACAGTGGGGATCCATATGGTCCGTTGACTCGTAATATCAGGACCCAGTTGCGTCTAAGTAATGTGACCATTGTTGATGATCCGACCAAAGAACAGCGTAAGGATATCCCGTCGCTGCGCATTGGGGCTGAGTCAGTGGGTCAGACTACCGCATCAATCTTCCAGGACGGTAAGACTGCGGAATATCAGATGGAAATGAACATTAATGCGACGGTTCTGATGCCTGGCAAGGATTTGTATCCTATCCATGTAAAAGTGTTCCGTTCCTTCTTTGACAACCCGTTAACGGCGCTGGCCAAAGATAACGAACAGGACATCATTATCGAGGAAATGCGCCAGCAGGCTGCGCAGCAACTGATCCGTAAGTTGCTGACCGTCCATGCTTCAGAATTGCAGAAAGCAGAGGATGTCGGCGGGCGTCAGGTAGAAGTCATTTCTACCGGTTCATCAGCCACGACGTCGTCTGATGCCTCTGCGGCATCTTCCACGGCACCGGCCACCCCTTCCGCACAATGATCCGAGTTTATCCGGAACAACTTGCCGCGCAGCTCCGTGAGGGGCTGCGCGCTTGTTATGTGTTATGTGGAAACGACCCTTTGCTTTTGCAGGAAAGCCAGGACAGCATACGTCACGCTGCCCAGCAGGCTGACTTCCAGGAGCACTACACCTACATTCTTGACGCCCATACCGAATGGGAGTCCATCTTCAGCATCTGTCAGGCCCTGAGCCTGTTTGCCAGCCGGCAGACCCTGATGCTTATTCTGCCCGAAAATGGCCCGACGGCGCCGATGGCAGAACAATTACTCAAACTGACCACCCTGCTCCACGACGATATTCTGCTGCTGTTGCGCGGTACAAAACTGACTAAAGCGCAGGAAAACAGCGCCTGGTTTAAAGCGTTAAGTGACAAAGGTGTTTTCGTCAGTTGTCAGACGCCCGAACAGGCACAACTTCCCCGCTGGGTGACCCGTCGCGCCAAAGAACTTTCACTTGAACTCGATGAACCGGCTAATCAGCTTTTGTGCTACTGCTATGAAGGAAATTTGCTGGCGCTGGCGCAGTCGCTGGAGCGTCTTTCCCTGCTCTATCCGGATGGCAAACTCACGCTACCGCGCGTCGAAGAGGCCGTCAACGATGCGGCACATTTCACACCTTATCACTGGCTGGATGCGTTACTGGCCGGGAAAAGTAAGCGAGCCTGGCATATTTTGCGTCAGTTGCAACAGGAAGACAGCGAGCCGGTTATTTTACTGCGAACCGTACAGCGTGAGCTGCTGATGCTGCTCAATCTGAAACGGAAAATGGACACGACGCCGATCAGGACCCTGTTTGATCAACAAAAAGTCTGGCAAAACCGCCGGGCGCTGGTGACTCAGGCACTGCAACGCCTGTCTCTTGCCCAGCTGTCTCAGGCCGTTCGCTTACTGACCCAGATGGAAATCACACTAAAACAGGATTACGGTCAGTCAGTCTGGGCCGAGCTTGAAAGCCTGTCTATGCTACTCTGTGGGAAATCCTTACCCACCGGATTGACGGAGTTGGGTTCGTATTGAAGCAGGACACCGTTATGCCGCGCCGCGCCGCACATTCTTCTGCAACCGCTGAAAAGCTGCTGGCTTTTTTTGGCGGTACGTTTGACCCGATCCATTATGGTCATCTGAAACCCGTTGCAGCGCTGGCAGCGCAGGCCGGGTTTGATCAGGTGATCCTGCTGCCCAACAACGTTCCTCCCCACCGGCCACAACCCGAAGCCACGCCGCAGCAACGTCTGCATATGGCGAAGCTGGCTGTGGCGGATAACGCGCTGTTTTCAGTCGACCCCCGCGAGCTGGCTGTTGATACGCCCTCCTACACGATTGAGACACTTGCAACGTTACGTAAAGAACATGGCGACAAATGCCCGCTGGCGTTTATCATTGGCCAGGATTCGTTACTGACGCTGCATAAGTGGCACCGCTGGGAATCGTTACTGGATTTCTGTCATATCGTGGTGATGGCGCGTCCGGGTTATCAGGAACAACTTGATACACCGGAACTGCAGAAATGGTATGACGCCCATCGGGTGAATGATGCCAATGCGCTTAAGCAAAAACCGGCCGGATTCATTTATCAGGCCAATACCCCATTGCTGGATATTTCAGCGACTGAAATCCGTGAACGCCGTCATGCGGGTCTTGATTGCTCAGATTTACTGCCTTCCGCCGTTGAGCGTTATATAGAATCACAGGGCTTGTACCGCGAGTAGCTAACGCGTGCTATACTGCGCCGCTTAATTTCGGCTCTCGATAACGCTGCGTAATCAACCAATACAATGTATTGATTGTTAAACGTTTTAAGCTGTTTTCCAGACAACCGCTATGTTTATCCTTCATGAGATTGATCATTGCTTCGGTGCCACACCGGCGGACATCTCGTGAGGTCAATTGTTTCAAACATCCCCAGGGGGAACCTTTGCAAGGTAAAGCGCTCCAAGATTTTGTTGTCGATAAAGTCGATGACCTGAAAGCACAAGACATCATCGCCATTGATGTTAAAGGTAAATCCAGTATTACTGACTGCATGATTATCTGTACCGGCACGTCAAGCCGCCATGTCATGTCCATCGCCGGGCATCTGGTTGAAGAAATTAAAGCCGTTGGCCTTGATGCCATGGGTGTGAAAGGCATTAATGAAGCTGACTGGGTGGTTGTCGATCTGGGCGAAGTGATCGTGCACGTTATGCAGGAAGAAAGCCGTCAGTTGTATGAGCTTGAGAAACTCTGGGGCTGATGCGTGAAGCTGCAACTTGTCGCCGTCGGCACCAAAATGCCTGACTGGGTGCAAACCGGTTTTAACGATTATCTGCACCGTTTCCCTAAAGATATGCCGTTTGAACTGACAGAGGTTCCGGCCGGGAAACGTGGGAAGAACGCAGACATCAAGCGCATTCTTGAAAAAGAAGGCGAGCAGATGCTGGCCGCTGTCGGTAAAGGGAATCGCATCGTGACGCTGGATATTCCAGGGACACCATGGGAAACCCCGCAACTGGCGCAACAACTGGAACGCTGGAAGCAGGACGGACGCAATGTCAGCCTGTTGATCGGCGGTCCGGAAGGGCTGGCACCGGCCTGTAAAGCAGCAGCGGAACAGAGCTGGTCGCTCTCTCCGTTGACGCTTCCTCACCCGCTGGTGCGGGTTCTGGTGGCGGAAAGTCTTTATCGCGCCTGGAGTATTACCACTAATCATCCATATCACCGCGAATAACGGGTGGTGAATGTCAGCAACATGAATTAAGTAGTGGGATGAAAATAGATCGTAACCCTTTTCGCGACTATACGGCTGAATCAGCCCTCTTTGTGCGCCGTGCACTGGTGGCGTTTATCGGCATTCTGCTACTTAGCGGCGTTTTAGCTTTTAATCTTTATAATCTGCAAATTGTCCGTTTTCAGGATTACCAAACCCGTTCTAACGATAACCGTATCAAGCTGGTGCCGATCGCGCCCAGCCGCGGCATTATCTATGACCGCAACGGTACGCCGCTGGCGCTGAACCGCACGATCTATCAGCTTGAACTGGTGCCGGAAAAAGTGGACGATTTGCAGGCCACGCTTGAAGGCCTCAAACCGATAGTTGACCTCACGCAGGAAGATATCGATAACTTCAAAAAAGAGCGCCAGCGTTCGCGACGCTTTACGTCTATTGCCGTCAAAACGGCCCTGACTGAAGTTCAGGTTGCGCGTTTCTCCGTCAACCAGTTCCACTTCCCCGGCGTTGAAGTCAAAGGCTATCAGCGTCGCTACTATCCGTATGGTTCAGCGCTGACGCACGTTATCGGCTATGTATCGAAAATCAATGACCGTGACGTTGAACGCCTCGATAAAGATGGCATTCTGGCCAACTATGCCGCCACGCACGACATTGGTAAGCTCGGCATTGAGCGCTATTACGAAGACACGCTTCACGGTAAAACCGGCTATGAAGAAGTTGAAGTGAACAACCGTGGCCGCGTTATCCGCCAGCTACACGAAGAACCGCCGCAGGCGGGCAAAGATATTTACCTGACGATCGACTTGCCATTACAGCAATATATTGAAGTCTTGCTGACCGGCAGCCGCGCCGCTGTGGTGGTTACCGATCCGCGCGATGGCGCCATCCGTGCACTGGTGTCTAACCCGAGTTATGACCCGAACCTGTTTGTGGATGGCATCTCAAGTAAAGATTACAACACGCTGCTTAACGACCCCAATAAGCCGCTGATCAACCGGACAACGCAGGGGGTTTATCCGCCAGCGTCTACTGTGAAACCGTATATTTCAGTTTCTGCGCTGACAACGGGTGTTATCAATAAAAACACCTCCCTGTTTGATCCAGGCTGGTGGCAGTTACCGGGTTCAGACAAGCGTTACCGCGACTGGAAACACTGGGGGCATGGTCGCCTGAATGTGACGAAAGCCCTTGAGGAATCGGCTGATACCTTCTTCTATCAGGTTGCTTATGATATGGGGATTGACCGTCTTTCCGAGTGGATGGGCAAATTTGGTTACGGCCAGTACAGCGGTATCGATTTATCAGAAGAACGTAGCGGGAATATGCCAAACCGCGACTGGAAATTTAAACGCTTCAAAAAACCCTGGTATCAGGGCGACACCATTCCGGTGGGTATCGGTCAGGGCTACTGGACCGCAACTCCAATCCAAATCATGAAAGCCATGACCACGCTGATTAATGACGGCAATGTCAAAACGCCACATTTGTTGCTGAGCACCAAAGTTGATGGCCAGCAGGTGCCGTACAAACAACAGGAAACGACCCAGATTGGCGATATTCATTCCGGCTATTGGGAAATTGCCAAAGACGGTATGTATGGCGTAGCAAACCGTCCGAACGGTACGGCCCGCAAGTACTTTGCTGACGCGCCTTATAAAGCCGCCGCAAAATCCGGGACAGCACAAGTTTACGGTTTGAAAGCCAATGAAATCTATAATGCGCATAAAATCGCTGAGCATCTGCGTGACCACAAGCTGATGACCTCTTTTGCACCCTATGACAAACCGACCGTGGCCGTTGCCGTGGTTCTGGAGAATGGCGGTGCGGGTCCGGCAGTGGGGACAATTTCACGCCAGATACTCGACCACATTTTACTGGGCGACAACACGACACAATTACCGGCTGACGCGCCAGCGCCACCGGGAACCGAAGGTGATTAACCGTCAATGACTGAGAACCAACAAAAAAGATCATTGTGGTCGAAAATGCATATCGACCTGACGATGTTGCTGATCGTGCTCGCGCTGCTGACCTACAGTGCGTTCGTGATGTGGAGCGCCAGTGGTCAGGACATGGGCATGATGGAACGTAAAATCGGCCAGATCCTGATGGGTCTGGTGATTATGCTGGTCATGGCACAAATCCCGCCGCGCGTTTACGAAAGCTGGGCACCTTATCTCTACATCTTCTGCGTTTTCCTGCTGGTGCTGGTGGATGCCTTCGGCAGTATCAGTAAAGGTGCACAGCGCTGGCTGGATCTGGGGATCATTAAATTCCAGCCGTCAGAACTGGCGAAAATCGCCGTGCCTCTGATGGTCGCGCGCTTTATCAATCGCGACGTTTGCCCGCCTTCACTTAAAAATACCGCGATTGCCCTGGCATTAATCTTCATCCCTACCCTGCTGGTCGCGGCACAGCCCGATCTGGGCACCTCGATTCTGATTGCCGCATCCGGTTTATTCGTGCTGTTCCTTTCGGGCATGAGCTGGAAACTGATTGCCGTCGCCGCCCTGCTGGTTGCCGCATTTATCCCGATCCTGTGGTTCTTCCTGATGCACGACTATCAGCGCGACCGCGTCATGATGTTGCTTGATCCTGAAAGCGATCCGCTGGGTGCGGGCTATCATATTATTCAGTCTAAAATTGCCATCGGCTCTGGCGGTTTTTCCGGCAAAGGCTGGTTGCATGGCACGCAGTCTCAGCTGGAATTCCTGCCCGAGCGACATACCGACTTTATCTTCGCTGTACTCGCCGAAGAACTGGGGTTGATTGGTGTTCTGGTGCTGCTTGGGCTGTACTTATGCCTGATCATGCGCGGTCTGGTGATCGCCGCCCATGCACAGACTACTTTTGGCCGCGTGATGTCCGGCGGACTGATGCTGATTCTGTTCGTTTATGTGTTTGTTAACATCGGCATGGTCAGTGGTATTGTCCCGGTAGTTGGGGTACCTTTGCCTCTGGTCAGCTATGGCGGGTCAGCACTCATCGTGCTAATGGCAGGGTTTGGTATCGTTATGTCGATACATACTCATCGAAAAATGTTGTCGAAAAACTTATAGAGGTGAGCAATGCGTAAGGAGTGGCTTGGAGCTGTCATTATCGGTTTGCTGTTAAGTGGTTGTGCCACTGAAGATACACAGCAACAACAACCGGCACCGCAGCAAGCCTACAATGGCCCTGTGGTAGAAATCGGCGGGGCTGATCCGCGTTACGAACCTTATAATCAGGGCACGATGCAGGATTATACCGTTAACGGTAAAACCTATAAGATCATCAAAGACCCGTCCAACTTTTCGCAGGTAGGACAAGCGGCCTGGTACAGTCAGGAGAATGGAGGCAACACTACCGCGCTCGGTGAAGAATTCGACCCGACAGCCATGACCGCTGCGCATCCGACATTGCCGATCCCAAGCTATGTCCGCGTCACCAACATGGCGACAGGACGCATGCTGGTCGTGCGTGTTAACGATCGTGGCCCTTATGTGCCGGGCAAAATTATCGATTTGTCTCAGGCTGCGGCAGACCGTCTGAACCTGACCAACAGCACCAAAGTACGCATTGATTTTATCAACGTTGCGCCTGACGGCACGCTCTCCGGCCCGGGGACTATTGGTACGACCGTCGCCAAACAATCTTATGCATTACCGTCTCGTCCAAGTTTAGGCGCCAGCAACATGGGGACGCCGACGCTGACAGCAGAGCCGACGAATACGTCAGATGTACGCCCGATCAGTAACAGCACCCTGAGTAATCCTAATGCTGCGCCATTAACGAATGACGAAGATAACAACGGCACCGTAGCCTCTGCGCCAGCAGCGACCACGATGTCCGGTAACAGCGGCGGCGGCGGGTTTCTGAGCGCGCCAACACCTCTGCGTCAGGGTGTGTTAGAAGGCAGCGAACCGGTAACAGCACCGGTTGCTGTCGCCAGTGCCGCGCCGGTAGCAGCAGCTGCGGCCTCCGCAGCGCCTGCGCATACCACTGCCATTCCTTCCTCGGGATTTATGGTACAGGTTGGCGCACTGAGTAATCCTCAGAACGCGCAACTGTGGCAAAAAAGCCTCAGCCAGCGCTTCTCTGTACCCGGTAAAGTACAGGCGAATGGCAGCACCTATCGCGTGCAGCTTGGTCCGTTCAGCACCCGCCAGCAGGCCGAACAGCTGAAACAGCGACTGGCCAGCGAAGCTCAGCAGCAGTCTTTCGTCACTGCTGGCATGTAATCTCAAAATACGGGGCATCGGCCCCGTTCTTATAAGTCCCCTGTCTTATAAGTAAAAGTCAGTAAGCGCCGGTAATCGAAGATGTCTGACTTATGACTCTTCTGCTATAGTGGCGCACGTTTATCACTTACTCCCACGGATGTTGTTGTCCCGATCATGAAACTTGTAAATACTTCACGTTTAGTCAAAAGCCTCGCATTTGGCACCGTAATCACTCTGAGTGCAGCGTCCGCCTATGCCGACGATGTTAATTTAAAAACAATGATCCCTGGCGTTCCGCAGATTGATGCTGAAGCCTATATCCTGATCGACTACAACTCCGGCAAAGTTCTGGCAGAAATGAATGCCGATGCGCGCCGCGACCCAGCCAGCCTGACTAAAATGATGACCAGTTATGTTATCGGTCAGTCCATCAAAGCCGGCAAAATCTCTCCGACCGACATCGTTACCGTGGGTCCGGACGCCTGGGCAACCGGCAATCCGGTGTTCAAGGGCTCTTCCCTGATGTTCCTCAAACCCGGCGACCGTGTACCGGTTTCTGAACTCAACCGCGGGATCATTCTGCAATCCGGTAACGACGCCTGTGTGGCAATGGCCGACCATGTGGCCGGAAGTCAGGATGCTTTCGTTGCCATCATGAACAATTACGTGAACTCGCTGGGTCTGAAAAATACCCATTTCGGCACCGTTCATGGTCTTGATGCCGCTGGCCAGTACAGCTCAGCCCGCGATATGGCGCTGATTGGTCAGGCGCTGATCCGTGATGTACCGGAAGAATATGCCACCTACAAAGAGAAAGAATTCACCTTCAACAATATCCGCCAGATGAACCGTAACGGTTTGTTGTGGGATAACAGCCTGAATGTTGACGGCATTAAAACCGGTCATACTGATTCAGCGGGCTATAACCTGGTAGCTTCTGCGACAGAAGGCCAGATGCGCCTGATCTCTGCCGTCATGGGTGGTCACACCTACAAAGGCCGTGAAGTTGAAAGTAAAAAGTTACTGACCTGGGGCTTCCGTTTCTTCGAAACCGTTTCTCCGCTGAAAGCCGGTAAAGAGTTCGCGTCAGAACCTGTCTGGTTCGGTGATACCGACCGCGTCGCACTGGGCGTTGAGAAAGATGCTTACCTGACGATCCCGCGTGGTCGTATGAAAGATCTGAAAGCCAGCTACGTGCTGAACACACCGGAACTGCATGCGCCCTTGCAGAAAAATCAGGTGGTTGGGTCGATCAATTTCCAGCTTGATGGCAAAACCATTGATGAGCGCCCTCTGGTGGTCATGAACGAAGTGAAAGAAGGCGGCTTCTTCGGTCGCATCGTGGATTACATCAAACTGATGTTCCACCACTGGTTTGGCTAAGTTGCCCGCTTGAAAAAGTTTGCAACAATCCCCATATAACCGGTATAGATTATAGCTCCCGCTACGGCGGGAGTTATACTTTCAGAGACAACACTTAATACGCTGTACAACACGCTGGAGTGCACATGAAAACCAAACTGAACGAACTGCTCGAATTCCCTTGTCCCTTTACCTACAAAGTAATGGGCCTGGCACAACCCGAGCTGGTAGACCAGGTTGTGGAAGTCGTGCAACGCCATGCGCCTGGCGATTACAATCCTCAGGTAAAACCGAGCAGTAAAGGGAATTACCACTCCGTTTCGATTACGATCACTGCGACTCACATCGACCAGGTCGAAACCCTGTACGATGAACTGGGCAATATCGAAATTGTCCGCATGGTGCTGTAAGCCCTTTCTGACCGATCCGCGCGGGAGTCACACTGTCGCGCGTTTTCCCCCTCTTCAATGACGATAACTGCCGTGCAATCACAAAATCCGCAAGAACGTATCGTACTGCGCCAGCTTGGTCTTCAGCCCTATGAACCGGTTTCTCTGGCCATGCACCATTTTACTGAGCACCGAAATGCCGACTCGCTTGATGAAATCTGGCTGGTTCAGCATCACCGTGTCTTTACGCAGGGTCAGGCAGGCAAAGCTGAACATGTTCTGATGCCCGGTGATATTCCGGTTATCCAGAGCGATCGCGGCGGTCAGGTGACGTATCACGGTCCCGGTCAGCAGGTAATGTACGTGATGGTGGATTTAAAACGAAAAAAACTCGGTGTCCGTCAACTGGTGACGGCAATTGAGCAAACGGTGGTGGATACGCTGGCACACTTCTCTATCGACGCTTATCCGCGTGCGGACGCGCCGGGCGTGTATGTCGATGGCAAAAAGATTTGTTCGCTTGGTTTGCGCATCCGCAAAGGTTGTTCGTTACACGGCCTGGCATTAAATATTGATATGGATCTGGAGCCTTTCCACCGCATCAACCCCTGTGGTTATGCTGGCCTTGAAATGACGCAGGCTAGCCTCGAAAAACCGGGGCTGACGGTCGATCAGGTGATGCCGGTTCTGGTGAAATCCTTCAACCATCGCCTTGATTATCAGCAGGTTGATTATCTGCCCTGGCAGATAGAACATTACGCCCCTTCTCCGCCGTGATTTTTGGGCAGAGCTGATACGGCTGTATTGATCTTTTCTCGCGTACCTCGTGTTTTTGTCATTTATCGGGAGCGCGAGAAAATATTTACACACCATTAACACCCCATCAGCCCCCTCAGCGAACCGCTAAAATAATCAGTATTTTCAAAATATTACATTCAATTAATGACTCCTTTTTTGATAACCCTTCCTGTTTAAGGTTAAAAAATTGCAGCATTTAGCACTTCCGGTCATGACGAAGGGCTGAACGAAGGGATGCTTCAATGATATAATTTCCGCATTATTTCTACTTTTTTTGATGAATCAGCCAGTTCATTGAATGTCCTGAAAAAACTCGGATAACGAGTGACAAACCTGGAAGCTGCAAGATTATGAGTAAACCGATTCAGATGGAACGCGGCGTCAAATACCGCGATGCAGATAAGATGGCGTTAATTCCGGTGAAAACCGTGGTCAGTGACCGGCAGGAAATGTTACGTAAGCCGGCATGGATGAAAATCAAACTGCCTGCCGACTCAACAAAAATTCAGGGCATTAAATCAGCACTGCGCAAGAATGGCCTGCATTCCGTTTGTGAAGAGGCGGCCTGCCCTAACCTTTCCGAGTGCTTCAACCACGGTACCGCAACGTTCATGATCCTCGGTGCCATTTGTACCCGTCGCTGCCCGTTCTGCGATGTGGCACATGGTCGTCCAACCGCACCTGATACCAACGAGCCGGAAAAACTGGCACAGACTATTTCTGATATGGGTCTGCGTTATGTCGTGATCACCTCGGTTGACCGGGATGACTTGCGCGACGGCGGTGCTCAGCATTTTGCGGATTGTATTACGGCTATCCGTGCAAAAAACCCGACCATCAAAATCGAAACGCTGGTACCAGATTTCCGTGGACGTATGGATCGTGCGCTGGAAATTCTTAACGCCAGCCCGCCGGACGTGTTTAACCACAATCTGGAAAACGTGCCGCGTGTTTACCGCCAGGTTCGTCCGGGTGCTAACTACGAGTGGTCCCTGACGCTGCTGCAACGTTTTAAAGAAGCGCATCCGGAAATTCCAACCAAATCAGGTCTGATGGTGGGTCTGGGCGAAACAAACGAAGAAATTATCGAAGTGATGCGCGATCTGCGTCGTCATGGCGTAACGATGCTGACACTCGGCCAGTACTTACAGCCAAGCCGTCACCATCTTCCGGTGCAGCGTTATGTGAGCCCTGAAGAGTTTGATCAGATGAAAGAAGCAGCGATGGAAATGGGCTTCACCCATGCAGCCTGCGGTCCGTTCGTGCGTTCTTCTTATCACGCCGACCTGCAAGCCAAGGGGTTAGAAGTTAAGTAATATCTCGTTACTTTTTCGCTTCAGAAAGACAAAAAGGTTGTTCGCAAGAACAACCTTTTTCGTTTGCTAAGAGGCCGGAGACTGACGTTCTGAAAACTCAGTCTTTGTGCTCAACACGTTGAGCTGGCTTTTCTTCTGCGGTTTTTTCAGCAGAAGCGGGAGTCGGATCATCGTTCATGGCTTTCTTAAAGCCACGCAGTGCCGCGCCCAGGTCACCGCCCAGAGAACGCAGTTTGCTGGTACCGAACAACAGAACGATCAGCACGCCGACCACCAACAATTTAGTAATACTTAAACCTTCCATACATACCTTCTTTACACTGAGTGCTGGAAAACAGCAGTGACAATTTGCCGTTATTAACGGCCATTCGCGACGTTAATACAACCCGAAAATGTAACAGAACGGATCCGCAACTGTGCGCATTGTGACCAGAGTGAGTTATTATGAGCGTGAACAGCACGCCCATAAAGGACTTCTGTCTTTATTTACAGCAAACCACCTGCAAACTTGATTTCGGATCAGATAAAGCGGCTCAGGAAAGCCTGTGTCCGCTGATGTTTCGGATTGACCAGAACATCATCCGCTGCCCCCTGCTCAACGACAACGCCGCGATCCATAAACACCACGCGATCTGCAGCCTCTTTCGCAAAACCGATTTCATGCGTCACCACAATCATCGTCAGCCCCTGCTTTGCCAGATCCCGCATGGTAGCCAGCACTTCGCCCACCAGTTCAGGGTCGAGTGCGGACGTT
This sequence comes from Rahnella sp. NRRL B-41462, assembly GCF_003263525.1. Lineage (NCBI taxonomy): Bacteria > Pseudomonadati > Pseudomonadota > Gammaproteobacteria > Enterobacterales > Yersiniaceae > Rahnella > Rahnella sp. NRRL B-41462. The sequence continues at coordinate 91,881 of NZ_JYDF01000081.1, forward strand.
GGCTCATCGAACAACATCAGTTTAGGTTTCACCGCCAGCGCACGGGCGATAGCAACGCGCTGTTGCTGACCACCGGAAAGATGACGCGGGTAGGCATTCGCTTTATCACTCAGGCCGACTTTTTGCAGCAATTCACGCGCATATTTCTCCGCTTCATGACGGCTTTCTTTATGCACACCAACCGGCGCTTCAATGATGTTTTGCAATACGGTCATGTGCGGATAAAGATTGAATTGCTGGAATACCATGCCGATATCCCGGCGTTGCCGCGCAATCGCCCGTTCGGGCAGTTTATGCAGACGGTCTCCGCGCAGTTCATAACCGATTTGCTCGCCACCGACCATAATGGAACCGCGATCAATATCTTCCAGATGATTTATACAGCGCAAGAATGTCGATTTACCTGAACCCGACGGCCCGAGGATCACCACCACTTCGCTGGGTTTCACATCCAGATCAATCCCCTTCAGCACTTCGTTATCACCATAACTTTTATGCACATTACGGGCGACCACCAGTGATGCTTGTCCGGATGACTGTACGTCAGCGGGCAATTGACTCATAAGTCCTCCTTTTGGGCCATGCCCGGTGAATTGATGATCGGCGCGGTTTTTTCTTCCGCATTGCTCTGACGCCGTTTGGCATTTGGCAACGTCCGGCGTGTACCGCGGGAATAATAGCGTTCAATCGCAGACTGTCCGAGATTGAGCAATGACGTGATAAACAGATACCAGATCACCGCCACCATCAGCATAGGCACCACTTCAAAGGTCCGGTTGTAGACAGTTTGCACGGAATACAGCAAATCGCCCATCGCGATAACGCTGACCAGCGACGTCGCTTTAATCATGCTGATCAGCTGGTTACCGGTCGGCGGAATAATCGAACGCATGGCCTGCGGAATGATGATCCGGCGCAGCGCACGGCCACGACTCATGCCAAATGCCTGCGCGGTTTCCGCCTGACCGTTATCGACTGACAGCAAGCCTGCCCGAATGATTTCTGCCATATATGCCGCTTCATTCAGCGCCAGACCGGCAATGGCAGCAGTCAGCGGCGTGATCAGATCATTGGTATTCCAGCTCATGTACTCCGGGCCAAACGGGACGCCGAGTACCACGCGCGGGAACAGCGTCGACATGTTGTACCAGAACAATAACTGTACCAGCAGCGGCGTGCCGCGGAAGAACCAGATATACAGCCCTGCTAATCTTCTCAGCAACAGGCTGTCAGACAAACGGGCAATCGCCAGCATCAGCCCGATGAACACACCGAGCAGCATCGACACCACGGTAAGGCCGAGCGTGACGCCCAGACCTTTGATCACCGACCCTTCCGTGAACCACTGCGCCACCACATGCCATTCGAAGTTCGGGTTGTGCGAAACGGCCCAAACCACATCAGCGGCAATCAGCAACACCACTATCCAGGCAATCCAGCGGCCGTAGTTACGCGGTGCGTGGGAAAACTCAACGTTACGTCGCGGATCCTGCGTATAGTCGTCCTTGACTGCCGGCGTTGAACTATACGATTTATCCGTCATTTAGACTGCGCCTTTGCCAGGTTAATGCCCGGTGCTGAAATCATATTGCCTTCCAGCCCCCATTTTTTCATGATGATGGCGTACGTGCCGTTGTCGAACAGTTTCTGATAACCGGCGAGGATCGCGTCACGAACCGGTGAGTCTTTGGCGACGACCGTCCCCTGGAAGATATCGCCAAAGCCGTTGGATTTGCCGGTGCCGGTCAGTTCAAGCTGACCGTTGGCTTTTTCCACAAAATAGGTCAGCGGTGCCTGAGAAGAGAAGAACGCGTCGGAACGGTTAGAACGAACCGCCAGAATCGACGTAGGCTGATCGGCAAATGACTGTACAGTCACGGCCGGTTTGCCGTCTTTGACACACACATCAGACTGCTTACGGATAACCTGTTCAGCCGATCCCCCCGCCATCACGGCAATGCGTTTACCGCAGGTATCATCAAGGGAATTGATGTTTTCCGGGTTACCTTTGCGCACCCCGAAGACGACATATTCTTTGACGAAATCGATGAAATCATTTTTCGCCTGACGATCGGGATAATCGCCGATCGGGCCGATGCCCATCTGGTAGCGTCCTGCGGCCATGCCGCTGAGGATGCCGGATAAGCCGCTCACGGAAGCATGCTCTATTTTTACACCCATGACTTGTGCCAGCGCATGCGCCAGATCCGCACTCGCGCCATCCAGACCGTTGGCGCTGGTCACGATTTCATACGGAGGGAAAGAGCCGTTATTCACAGAGGTCATCACACCTGACTTCTGAATATCCGCAGGTAATTTTGCGTGGATCGCCGGATCCATCGTCTGAGTCGGGATTGTCACGTTTTCAGCAGCAAAGGCATTTATGGAAGATACGGAAAGTAATGCAGCGGTCAGTACAGCAATCTGACGAAGTTGTTTTGCCATCATTCTCTTGTTTCCTCTGTGTAAAAAGTCGGTCTGTGAGTTTATGAATGTTGTGGTTTTATAGTGATTACCTTCCGTGGCAACTTTCCGGGTTTTTCTTTTTATGGCTGTTTATCTATAGAAAAAACAAACGCATCCCCTGGTGAGGGCGCGGTACTGCATGAGCGCTGAGGCAGCCGTTGAGGACCGGCCGCGCACAGACTCAGTCGTTACGCAGTTGCGGTAAACCAAAACGACGGTTTGCCAGCACCGGTAACACTTTTCTGGCATGCGCCAGACGATCTTTATCCAGGTCGGCAAACACCAGTGCCGGGGCCTCGGCTGCGCGGGCAATAGCCACACCCAGCGGATCAACCACCATACTGTTGCCGATATTGCGCTCGCCACATTCACCCACGGCCACCATATAGGTGGTGTTTTCCAGTGCGCGTGCCGTGACCAGCACTTCCCAATGCATTTCTTTCAGCGGACCTTTCACCCACGCGGCAGGCAGCACCAGTACATCGGCACCGTCGAGCACCAAACGCCGCGCCAGTTCCGGGAAACGCACGTCATAACAGGTCATCAGGCCGACGTTAAACCCGGCGACATTCACCAGCGGCGGTATTTCGTCACCCGCCGTGACATTTTTTGATTCCTGAGAGGAGAACGCATCATAAAGATGCAACTTTTGATATTCAGAAATAATCTCGCCATTACGGATTGAAATCAGCACGTTATATGCACGGCCATCCGGTGCAGGCGTATGCACGCTCATCATGGTGGTCATCTGATTGCCACGACTGGCCGCCAGCAACTGACTGACAAACGGGCCATCCAGAGGTTGTGCTGCTTTTAAAACCAAATCCGGATCGGTAATGTCACGCGCCAGAATGCCTTCCGGCAGCACCAGCAAATCCACGCCCGCTTCGACAGATTTCGCCATCAGCGAAAGACAGGTTTCGACGTTGGCTTCCCATTCACGGGAAACAGCAAACTGACCTAATGCAACTTTCATTTTTGACTCCCCCCGTCGCTTATTTGTGAAAGCGATCGGTTAAGTGTTACTGAGCAAAGTTCGGGAACAAATCTCCCGGCGTCAGGCGCCTGGCAGTCAGCCCCTGGGCATGTAATTCCTGCGCAAAATCGTCGATCATCTTTTCATTGGCGGCGTAACCGTTTGCATTCCAGTCCGCAGGTAAATCGACCACAGTGCGACGTAAATCATCCAGCAACCATGGCGTGGTATCGGCATATTTCGCGCGCTTATCCATCCAGACTTCATAAGAGCGATCGATGATTTCGCTCAGCGCCTGCGGTAACCACGGATGCTCCTCGGCCAGCGCAGGTTTGATTGCCAGCAGGTGGATGCCCGGGATGTACCCGACGCGGTTGAAATAGGCCAGTTCGGCGGCACGAAAATCCGGCTGGAACTGACGGAAACCGGAATCAGGCTTGAAGAATCCCTCAGGCATAAACGGTGTAAATACCGCATCCAGCCAGCCTTCCTGTAACAACTCCATCATAGGACGTTCTTCCGGCACGGCTTCGATGCGCCCTTCGCGGCCAAAACCGGCCAGACGGTCAACAATCGGGTGCGCTTCGGTCAGGCGGCCGACATACCAGTTCGCATCTTCAATGCCCACACCTTCAAGTGCCAGCAACGTGCGGGTCCAGGTATTGCCGGAATCCTGCCAGCCGGTCAGGCCAATACGTTTACCGGCCAGTTGATAAAGTTCGGTCAGCGGGCTGTCTTCACGGGTGATGATGCAGCGCTGACGGAAGCCGCGCATCAGAAAATGCGGTATCGCCAGTAAATCAGATTCGCCCCGCGCACGCCCTTGTGCATAACGGCTGAAAGACACTTCACCCGCATCGTATTTATCGCTGGTCCCCAGGTTATCAACTAAAGTGCCCACGCGGTCTATCTCGAGATTAAACCCTTCCGGTTTAAGATCGCCTAATGCCAGCGGCGTAAAATAATCCCAGTCACGAACCGCCAGCCTGATGGTAATCGTCACATCTTTCCCCTTAAGTGTCAGCATGGTTAATATGCAGAAAAACAACTGTGCGTTTACAAACCTGCCCGAAAACACACCAAATTCTTTTACTAAGGCCATCATCTTCACGGCAAGATGATTATTTTATCGCCTGCGTTGGCTAAGTTTGATACTAATGGCATAAATTAATATGTACAATAGAATCTTTGTTACTGAACAAAAGGCAAAAAAATGACAGAAAACTCTCTCGAAAAAACGCTGGATGCAGAATGGTTGGCGACGCAATTACAGGATCGTTCCATGCGGGGCATTGCGATTGAAACCGCAGCGATGATCCGATCCGGTGTGATCGAGATTGGTACGCATCTTCCCGCCGTGCGTGAACTCGCGCAGGCGCTGGGCGTCAGTCCGGCCACGGTTTCAGCCGCCTGGGGTCAGTTGCGACGTCAGAAAGTGATCGCCGGACGGGGGCGAAACGGCGTCTGGGTGTGCGGCGATATGCTGTCTCCACGACCGGCACGCTTCGAGAAAATCGGCAATTTTGGTGAGCATATTATTGCGGATCTGGCGCTGTCATCGCCGGATCCGGCACTGTTGCCTGACTTGCACGAAGCCATGCAGCGCGGTGTTGGCGCAGACAATCTGAACAGTTATCAGCGTGAGGCTATCGCGCCGTCGCTGCTTGAGGCCGCACGCCAGGACTGGCCTTATGACGCCCCCGCTTTTATGGCGGCGGATGGTGGATTTGACGGCATGAACCTGACGCTGCAAACCCTGCTGATGCAGGGTTCGGTGGTGGCAATTGAAGACCCGACTGCCACACGCCTGCTGGATATGCTGGACAATCTCGGTGCGCAGGTCATTCCGGTGAAGTGCGACGAATTCGGCCCCACGCCGGAATCACTCAGTCAGGCACTGCTGAAAAATCCTTCAGCCTTTATTTTTCAGCCACGTACCCATTCGCATTGTGGCCATGCGATTAACGCAGAACGTTATGCTGCGCTGGCCAACATTCTCAGCCAAAGTAACACACTGATTATTGAAGATGACGGGATCGGACAGTTGTCACGTTACGCGCCGCTGAGTATGGGCAGCAAACTGCCGGACCGCACGGTGCATGTCCGTTCTTATTCCAAAGCGTACGGCCCGGATTTGCGGCTGGCGGTGATTTCGGGATCGGTGGATTTAATCAAACAAATCAAATCATTCCGTAACTTTGGTGCCGGCTGGTCGAGCCGTATTTTGCAGGAAGCGCTGGCGTGGCTGATTAACGATCCGAAAACGCAGGAAGGGATTACGCAGGCTAAAAAAGTGTATGCGGAGCGACGCAAAGCCATGTCCGATGCGTTGCGCATTCGCGGCGTGAATATCCCCGACCGCGACGGACTGGCGATGTGGATCCCGGTGCCATCGGAACAGTTTGCGCTGGTAACGATGGCCGCGCGTGGTATTGCGGTTCTGCCCGGCGAACGCAGCCGCATCGGGCCGGGGCAATTTATCCGTATCAGCACCAGTCAGATGAAACCGGAGCAGGTTGATCTGATCGCCGACGCTATCGTGCTGGCGCTGGATGTCTGATCATTCAGAGTTTTTTCAGCAGATACTTTGGCGATTCCTCGTACTGCGCCCGCGCATAAAAAGTGTGGGCGCGTACACGGCGGGTATGGCTGTGAACTTCCATCCGGTCACACCCCCGGTCCGCTGCCAGACGTTCGGCCTCATCCAGCAATTTCTGGCCAATACCGCTGCCACGCGCGTGATCGCTGACGCACAAATAACTGATACGGCAAAATTCGCCAGCCAGCGCAATTTGCGGAATGAAATGCAACGAAATAAACCCGACAGCCTGACCTTCTGTTTCGGCCACTAACAGGCGGCTGTCCGGGTTCACGGCCATTTTTGCCACACGTTCAGCTATCGCTTCAGACCTGTTGGGATAATCCAAATCCCCCAGCAATTGCGCCAGAACTGGCGCATCCTGCAGGGTACCTTCTCTGATTAACATCGCCTTTTCCTTTTCACAAACTGTTTCCGAAACGCGTCTACACAAGCGCCATCACACAATGTAAACTGAGCGCCTGCATTACTTTGCACTGTGGAGATGACATTCCTCCCAAACCGCCTTTACCGGCTGATGATGTCTGCGCAATCTCGCGAGAGGTTCGTAGCGTCATGCCCGGGCCTTTCTGAATTTCATCTATTTTTTAAGGTATCACTATGTTTAGCACCTTACTTGCAGTCTTTATTGGCGGTGGTATTGGCAGCGTTGTGCGCTGGTATGTCAGTCTCAAAATGAACGGAATGAGTCCGCTACTGCCCGCCGGCACCCTGACCGTGAATCTGGTCGGCGCCTTTATCATTGGTCTGGGCATCGCGATTTTCACCCGCCTGACCCATATCGACCCGGTATGGAAGCTGCTGATCACCACCGGCTTCTGCGGTGGCCTGACAACCTTCTCCACCTTCTCTCTGGAGGTGGTTTACATGCTACAGGATGGTCGCTTTGGCGCCGCCCTGCTGAACATGGCACTGAATCTGGCCGGCTCACTGGCCATGACATTACTGGCGTTTATGCTGGTCAGCTGGTTCAGCGCACACTGATCCTATCCTCCGGCGATGCCTTTTTAATGACAAAAGGCATCGCTGTGATAAATCTGTGACGCGGGTTCACCTCCTCCCGCCGTATCTTAATGTTTCCTTCATCTTATCTGCAGATAATAGCGTCAGTTCACTCTGGTTTATCTTTGAGGTATGACATGTTTTCTGTTCCAAAAACGTCTTCTGAGTTCCTGGTTGTTGCCCTCTGTGTTCTGACAGTTGTGGCTTTTTTACAGGCATACTTTGCTTAACAGCCCCGCCTGACCCGCAGCCCCCCTTTCCCGTAAACGGCGCATTCCTCTGGATTGCGCGTTTGCCTTTGTGCGTCACGCTTAATTGCGCGGAAACGAAACGCCACTTTTTATTTCATTCATAATACAAATATTTACCTGTTCCTCCTTATTGCCTATACTTGAGAATGATCGTTCGCAACCTACATCAGTCACATTACCGGGTATCTCATGCTTCACCCACAACAATGCACTAAAGATGCGCGCATCAGCGCCCGACGCGACCAGATTATTGCCGCCGCCCGCCTGTGTTTTCGCAAGCATGGTTTTCATGGTGCCGGTATGGCTGAAATCGCTAAAACTTCACAGCTCAGTGTGGGGCAGATATACCGCTACTTCGCCAATAAAGATGCGATCATCGAAGATATCGTGCGGCGAATAGTGATGAAAAAAATCAGGCTGATGACCGGCAATGCGCATAATTTGCAGCAGGTGGCTCATAACCTGGCGCACCGTCGGATTGGCAATTTAAGCGCGCCGTATAAAGAAGATCAGTGCATCGAACAAAAAGAGCAGGCCGAAATTGACCACGCGCTGATGCTGGAAGTCGCCGCAGAAGCGACCCGTAATCCGATCGTGGAAAAAATCTGGCGTGACTCCGAAAAACAGCTTTTTAACGAAGCAAAAACGCTCCTCAGTGCCACCTTCCCGCAATTTTCCGATGCTGAAATGACCGCAAAAGTCGAATCATTAGCGGTGATTTGCGAAGGCACGGCTTTTCGTCGCCTGACGACTGTTCACGCCGACGCTGAGATTCTGGAAGCCTTATACCATCGCTACTTCCGGAGCCTCTTCGAAACGGATTTAACCACCAGCAAACTGGAATAAACTTTCACCATGAGCGCTCACCTGCACGAAAAACGCCTCGGTTACGCCCTTGTTCTCGGCTCGCTTGCCGCACTCGGGCCGTTATGTACGGATTTATATTTACCGGCATTGCCGGAGATGGCTGGCGACCTGAATACGTCCACCGCCAGCGCGCAGTTAAGCCTGACCGCCGGTTTACTCGGCCTCGGTTTCGGCCAGTTACTGTTCGGCCCGCTAAGCGACCGCTATGGCCGTATGCGCCCGCTGTTATGGTCACTGGCGTTATTGCTGGCTGCCTCGGTTTGGTGTGCGGTGGCACAGGACATCAGTCAGCTGATTGTCGCTCGTCTGTTGCAAGGGATCGCCGGTGCCGGTGGCGCGGTATTGTCACGCGCGGTGGCAAGGGATTTGTATAACGGGCACGAACTGACACGGTTTTTTGCGTTGCTGATGCTGGTGAACGGGCTGGCACCGATCATCGCCCCGGTACTGGGCGGCGCAATGTTGCACTGGGTTAACTGGCGGGGAATATTCGGCGTACTGGCGTTTATTGCCATCTTACTGTTCAGCTTCTCCTCGCTAAAATTGCATGAAACCTTAACGCCCGAACGCCGTTCAGGGGGCGGTATTTTCAGCATGCTGGGCTCGGTATTCAGCCTGCTGAAACATCGTCCGTTTATGGGGCTGTGCCTGACACAGGGCTTTATTATGGCCGGGATGTTCGCGTATATCGGCGCGTCACCTTTTGTGCTGCAACAGATTTACCATCTCAGCCCGCAGATGTTCAGCCTGTGCTTTGCGATTAACGGCATCGGCCTGGTGATTTCCGCACAGGTGTCTACCCGTCTGAGCCGCCGCTTCGGCGAAATGGCGCTGGTCAAGGCCGGTTTGTGCATCGCCGCAGTGGCCTCGGTGGCGCTGGTGATTGCCGCCAGCCTGAATGCGCCACTCGTGATGTTACTGGTGCCGCTGTTCTTCTCGGTGATGGTGATCGGGATTATCAGCCCGAATGCAGGCTCGCTGGCGATGCAAAGTCAGGGGAAAAATGCAGGCAGCGCGTCTGCCCTGCTGGGCGTGTGTATGTTTGCGCTCGGGGCGGTTGCCGTACCGGTAACGGGTTTCGGCAGCCATCCGGCGTTGTCGATGGGGCTGACCATTCTCGGCTGCTACGCGATTGCTATCCTGATGTTCGTGACGCTGGTGCGTAAACCGGCATAAGGTTCTGGCGAACGACAGGCAAAAAAAAACCCGCTTCGGCGGGTTTTTCAATAAATCGGCTAAAGTCAGATAGCGATAACGTTAGCAGCCGACGGGCCTTTGGCACCATTGGTGATTTCGAACTCTACGCGTTGGCCTTCAGCAAGGGTTTTGAAACCGTTGCTGGAAATAGCAGAGAAATGAACGAAAACATCTTTGCTGCCATCTTCAGGGGTAATGAAACCAAAACCTTTAGATTCATTGAACCACTTAACGCTACCTTTAATCTTAGACATCAAACTTACCTTTACGTGAATGTTGGACACAAAATGTGTGTCAAACACAGTACAGCAACAGATTTGGCTTTTGTCCAGAATTCTGATGGCAATAAGCGATAAACCTCTCACTCTTCACCTTCTGCTGCTTTTTTCTGCTGCCAAAAAGCCCCTTAATAGCCTTATGACATCAACCGGTTAGAAGAATGAGTCATCATCATTGTTGAAATCATCAGTGTTGAAGTCATCATTTCCAAACCCCAAATCCGAATTGTCATTACGCAGCGACGCATCTTCCCATGACGGCTGATTGCTGTCGAAACCCTGACTGTTATCGAGGAAGCTGCTGTCGGCAGGATTGAGATCCTGCACTGGCGGTTCTTCGATGATATT
>NZ_JYDF01000082.1:0-53238 GCF_003263525.1 Rahnella sp. NRRL B-41462
GCAGGGGAGGGAGTTAAAAATCAGACGGCTTCGAGGCGGGCGTAGGCGGCAACCAGCCACTTAATCCCTTCGCCCGGGAACGCCACCTGCAGACGGCTGTGTTCGCCGCTGCCTTCCATATTGACGATAGTACCTTCGCCGAATTTAGGATGCACAACGCGCTGGCCGAGTTTGAAGCCGGTGTCGCTGACGCTGGTTGGCGTGCCGACGCTGCGGTTGCTCATCGGGCGTGACACACTGGCGCGCATCCTGACTTCTTCGACACAATCTTCCGGCAGTTCGCCGACAAAACGTGACGGGCGATGAGACACTTCTTTGCCGTATAAACGGCGGGTTTCCGCGTAGGTCAGGGTCAGTTTCTGCATAGCGCGGGTGACGCCGACATACGCCAGACGGCGTTCTTCTTCCAGACGTCCGCCTTCTTCCAGCGACATCTGGCTCGGGAACATGCCCTCTTCCATGCCGACGATAAACACCTGCGGGAACTCCAGCCCTTTGGCCGAGTGCAGTGTCATCAGCTGCGTAGCGTCCTGATTGGCATCCGCCTGCCCTTCGCCTGCTTCGAGCGCGGCATGCGACAGAAACGCCTGCAGCGGCATCAGATCTTCGTCTTCATCCTGATAGCTGAACTGGCGTGTTGCTGTCACCAGTTCCTCTAAGTTTTCGATTCGCGCCTGCCCTTTTTCGCCTTTTTCCTGCTCATACATGATGAACAGGCCGGAATCTTTAATCACCCGGTCAGTCTGCACGTGCAGCGGCATATCTGAGGTTTCATGCGCCAGTGCGTCAACCAGTTCGGTGAAGCGTTGCAGTGAAGATGCCGCACGACCTGCCAGCACTTTTTCCTGCAACAGCGCGCGGGTGGCCTGCCACATGGTCATCTGACGATCACGTGCTGTCTGGCGCACCACATCCAGCGTGCGGTCGCCGATGCCGCGCGTCGGTGTGTTCACCACGCGCTCAAAAGCGGCATCGTCATTGCGGTTCGACATCAATCGCAGATACGCCAGCGCATCTTTGATTTCCTGACGGTCGAAGAACCGCTGACCGCCATAAATACGGTATGGCATCGCCATCTGCAATAAGGCTTCTTCCAGCACACGCGACTGGGCGTTGCTGCGGTAAAGAATGGCGCAATCTTTCAGCGCACCGCCGTTGTCCTGCCAGGTTTTGATGCGGTTAACCACAAAGCGCGATTCATCCAGTTCGTTGAATGCGCAATAGAGTGAAATCGGTTCGCCTTCGCCGTCCTCGGTCCACAGGTTTTTACCCATACGGCCATTGTTGTTTTCAATCAGTGAGTTGGCGGCTTTCAGGATGGTGCTGGTTGAACGGTAGTTCTGCTCCAGACGGATGGTTTGTGCATTCGGGAAATCTTTCAGGAAGCGCTGGATGTTTTCAACCTGCGCACCGCGCCAGCCGTAAATCGACTGGTCATCATCACCCACGATCATCACATTATTGTTGTCACCTGCCAGCAGGCGGATCCACGCGTACTGAATGCTGTTGGTGTCCTGGAATTCGTCCACCATCAGGTTGGTAAAACGTTCGCGGTAATGCTGCAAAATATGCGGCTTGTTCAGCCAGAGTTCGTGGGCGCGCAGCAACAGCTCGGCAAAATCCACCAGCCCGGCACGGTCACAAGCTTCCTGATAGGCCTGATAAATGCGTAACCAGGTCGCTTCAACGGGATTGTTGTAGGTTTCGACATGCTGCGGGCGCAGACCTTCGTCTTTTTTGCCGTTGATGTACCACATCGCCTGACGCGGGGGCCATTGTTTATCGTCGATGTTCAGGGCTTTGATCAGGCGTTTGATCAGACGTATCTGGTCATCACTGTCGAGGATCTGGAAATCCTGTGGCAAATTGGCGTCTAAATGGTGTGCACGCAGCAAACGGTGCGCGAGGCCATGGAAGGTACCAATCCACATGCCGCCCTGACTGGTGCCGATCAGCTGGTCGATACGGTGGCGCATTTCTGCCGCCGCTTTATTGGTAAATGTGACGGCCATAATAGAATACGGCGAGCACTTTTCTACCGCCAGCAACCACGCTATGCGGTGAACCAGCACGCGGGTTTTGCCACTGCCTGCTCCGGCCAGCACCAACAGATTGCTGCGCGGCGCGGCCACGGCTTCACGTTGTTTTTCATTCAGGCTGTCGAGCAGGTCAGAAACGTCCATAGGCACCGTTTGTCAGATGAGAAAAGCACTCACGCGAAAATTATCGCCGCGAATGCATTTCCACTGTGAATTTATACAGAGTAATTTAAGAAGGGATTATAGCAATGCTGTCAGCGATGCCAACTGCGAAATCTCAATATGCGGTAACAGACGGGCATCGTTAATGTGCATCAGGTCGCCTTCGCGCAAATTAATCCAGCATGATTGCATCCCGCAACGCACCGCGCCCGCGACGTCTGTCGTCAGGTCATCGCCCACATGCAGAATGTTTTCCAGCGGGATATCCAGCTTCATCGACGTTTTTTTATACATGTCGGCGTAAGGTTTGGCACGGCCATGATCGCCCGCCCGCAACGTAAACTGGAAATATTGCGCCAGACCACAGGCGTGCGGATCGGCATTGCCGTTAGTGATAGCAACCAGCGGCCAGCGTTCGGCCAGCGCCGCCAGCGCGTCGTGATTTTCCTGCGGAACATAAATCCTGCTGCGCCACTTCGCGAAGGTTTCCATTGTGGCTTTGGTGCCCTGCTCAGCCTCACTGCGACTCAGACCCGCGCGGGTCATCGCCAGCAAAACCGCCTGACGGCGCCATTCGGTGACGTCGTGATAAATCTCCGCGTCCTGCGCCAGTAATTCTGCACGCATCAGGCGGACAGTATCCGGTGCCATATCCGTCAGCGCCGGATGGAAACCCTGCATGAATTTCAGCGTTTCGGTATCGGTACGGCGGATAACGTCGTAATTGTCATACAGCGTGTCGTCTAAATCGAAGGTGATCGCTTCAATGCGTTTCAGCGGACGATAGAACTTCATCAGGATTTTCCTCGTTTTGCGCGGGGATGCGCGGCGTCGTAAACCGTCGCCAAATGTTGAAAGTCGAGGTGGGTATAGATTTGGGTGGTGGACAGATTCGCGTGCCCCAGCAATTCCTGTACCGCGCGCAGATCCCCGCTGGATTCCAGCACGTGCGTGGCAAAAGAATGTCGTAGTTTATGCGGATGAATATGGCTGTTAACGCCCTGTTTCACGCCCCATTCAGCAAACCGTTTTTGCACGTTGCGCGCAGAAATACGGCTGCCTTTGCTCGACAAAAACATCGCGTCATCCTGCGGATTAAAATCAGCGCGGCGTTCCAGCCAGTGTTCGAGCCAGGTGACAGCCGTTCGCCCGATCGGCACTTTGCGCTCTTTGCTGCCTTTACCCAACACGCGCACTTCGCCGGAGGCCATATCGATATGTTTGCAGTCGATACCCACCAGTTCCGAAAGACGCAGCCCGCCGCCATACATCACTTCCAGCATCGCGCGGTCACGCACGGAAAGCGGATCATTGAGATCGATGTCCAGCAGTTTATTCACTTCATCGACATCAAGATTTTTTGGCAAATGCTTGGGTGAACGCGGCGTGGAAATGCCTTTGGCAGGATTGGCGCTTAATACGCCCTGACGCACCAGCCAGTCAAGAAAGCTGCGCAGCGAAGACATGCGCAGCGCCAGACTGGATGGCCCCAAACCGGCGCGTTTACTGCGCGCCAGTAACATGCGGACTTTTGGCGCATCCAGTTGCTGCCAGTGGGAAATACCGATCTCGCCGGAGATGGCGATCAGGGCTTCTAACTGGCGGCTGTAATTGGTGGTGGTAAGCGGACTGAGCTGGCGTTCAACATGCAGGTAACGCAGAAACGCCTCGACTGCGGGATAGAGAGGCGATTCGGTGTGATTCATACGCGTTCGATCCAGCGTTCCAGCAGGCCAGGTAACATTTTTGCCAGTTGGTTGAGTAGCACCGTGCCCATTCCTGGCTGATAATGCTGGGGATCACGGCTGCTGAAAATCAGCACGCCCAGCTCACCCTGTTCGCCCATCAGCGACAGTGCGACGGAACCCACGGCTTTCGCCTGCGGCAATAACAGCAGTAATTCCGGACCGTTCAGGCCGCCGAGATAATGCGGCGTTTCGCCCAGACGCTGGATGCGCATGGATTCAAACGCGCTGCGGCTCACCGCAAGATGAGTGAAATCTGATGGCGCGCCGATGCGCCAGCCTTCACTGAACAAGCGCACATTGGCGCCCGCCAGCCCCAGACTGCGTGCCCAGCGTTGCAGGCGGTTAAGCATATCCTGCAAACTGCTGGCCGCCGCAAGCGTGGCCTGAAGCTCGATCATCCGCCCGAACAACGCTTCGTTGACCGAAGCCTGCTCCATCAGCAAGGTAATTTCTTCTTCAAGCTGGGCAATCTGATGACGCTGACGTCCGAGTTGCCATTCAACCAGCGAAATACTGCCTTTCACCGGATGCGGTACGTGCATCTGCTCGACGCTGCGCGCATTGCGAATAAAGAAATCCGGGTTTTGCAGCAGATATTGCATCACGCTGTCATCGTCGAGAGCTATTACCGGTTCAATCTGGTCATCAAGATTGTTCATAGATGAATAAATCCGTCGTAAACATGAGTGGCAGGTCCGGTCATATAAAGCGGATGACCCGGCCCTTTCCAGCGAATGTCGAGGCTGCCTCCCGGCAGTTCCACCTGAACTTCTTCTGCGAGTAAACCTTGCTGAATGCCAACCGCCACAGCCGCGCAGGCACCACTTCCGCATGCCTGTGTTTCACCGGCACCGCGCTCGTACACGCGCAATTTTACGCTTTCCGGGCTGAGGATCTGCATGAAACCGACGTTCACACGCTCAGGAAAACGGTCATGACTTTCCAGCATCGGTCCGAGAACCTCGACTTCTGCTGTCAGCACATCATCCACCTGTAATACGCAATGCGGGTTTCCCATCGACACCACACCGCAAAATACTGTGCGCTCTTCTGCACGCAGAATATAGGTCTTTTCCGGTTTCGCTGCACGGAAAGGCACCTGTTGCGGCTCGAAAACCGGCTCGCCCATGTTGACCTGCACTTCTTCATCTTCGGTGACAGTCAGCACCATGCGGCCGGTCTGCGTGCTGACGCGGATATCACGTTTGTTTGTCAGACCTTTAATGCGGACAAAGCGGGCAAAACAGCGCGCACCATTACCACACTGCGCGACTTCACTGCCGTCCGCGTTAAAAATACGGTAATGAAAGTCTAATTCGGGATCGTAAGGAGGTTCCACCACCAGTAACTGGTCAAAACCTACGCCACGGTGACGGTCAGACAAACGACGGATCAACTCGGGAGAAAAATAGACATTTTGAGTGACGGCATCAACGACCATAAAATCGTTACCCAGGCCGTGCATTTTGGAGAACTGCATAACTGACTCCGTTTACCGCTGGTCAAATCCAGTCGCGATGATCCTTTAAGAAGAGGGTTCTGCCAGCATGGCACGAAACCCCCGACAATTTGCTGGTCAATCTCTGGAGTTCGTCGTGAGGCTTTCTGGTGATACCCCTTTTTCCTGCGACGAACCATCGTTCGCCGTACCCGGAACATTGCTGGTTTTTTGCGTGGCTGATTTTTCCGGCGGTGGGAAATACAACGGCCCTTTAAGTCCGCAACCGGAGAGAGAAAAGAGTATTGTCGCGGCCAGAGACCAGCGTAAAGCGTTTTTCATTTTATGAATGCCCGTAATTCATGCGACCAAGCTCTCTATAATCGCAGGTGGATCATGAAAAGCAACAGGAATCGACAAAACCCCCGGGCACATTTTCAGGGTTTAAAGCGCAGGAAAGCCGGATAATCTGCCACATGTCCGTGATACGGACACCTTTTCTAATGCAACTGGAATTGCTGCTTCAGCCGCGAAGGTTCGACGTCGCTTTCAGGCAAGGTGGCGCAGGCGGCAGAGAGGGCATTGCTGCGAAAAGGGATCACCTGAATCCGGTCATCGAGCGACACAATTTGATAGAACTGCGGCAGGTTGAAGTTAATAAAGCTTGAGCCGTAGGTAAACCGGTCATGGGAAGATGAGTAGAACCGGCTGACATCGCGCACCAGATCCTCTTTGCTGCCTTCGCAGTGGTGATAGACCTCAACACGGTTGGATTCATCAAGAATGTAGATATTAAAGCCGATGTCATCCGAACTGTCTTCGAAGAAGAACTGAATGATCCCTTCGCTGGCGTAGCCGTCAATCACAGCGGGGAGATGCGCCTGATCGGTCTGCAATTTCACCGACAAACCGTGCAGTTTGTTGTTGGAAATCGCGCCATAGAATTCGATCGCATTCTCCAGCTTTTGCACAGAAACGCTGAGACGTTCAAAGAACAGTCCCCAGGTTTGCCCGGCAACACGCACGGCTTTGAAGCGCCCGGGTTCGAGTCGTTTGCTCGACAGGCGAAGCTCAATACATTCCGACACCAGTTGCTGAATCCGCGTACGGATAAGGCCACGTAAATGCTGACTGTAGCAGAACACTTCTACCGATTCCGGCGGTGCAGCATCCTGATGCATTTTGCCCAGGATAGTTTTCAGCGCTTCAAGCACCGCCTGTTCACCGCTGAAATGCAGCGTACGCACTTCATTCCATGAGTTGCGATAGAGCAGGTCAATACTGCCGACCATGCATTGCTGATTCTGCCCGAAACTGAAAACATCCAGCTTACGGAAATCAAAATGCACCACCTGATTGCGGAAAGCTGCGGTCGGATCGTGTTCCAGATTAACGATAATCGCTAAGTGACGAATTTCGCACGGGCTGTACAACGCTTTTGGCGTCGGTGCCGCCAGACGCAGCGGGAAGTTGTGCGAAACATCTGCCACCAGTTCGCGCAGTTTGGCGATATCACACAAGCTGCCGCTTTTAATATGCAGGCGTGTCGTGGACGTCAGTAGTCCGTTGAAATAGGCCCACGCCACCAGTTTATTCAGATAGCGGTTATATTCCAGCGGCTGGTGGCTGACGATAGATTCCATCGACGGCGACTGATTATACAGATACCAGCCGGTGCGGTTCGCCCGGCCAATCGGCACATGAATAAAGGTTAAATCGCTTTCTGACAGATCAGGTGAAATCTGCGGATTCACCAGCGTGACTTTGCCCGGCAGCGCTTCAAACGCGGCGTACAACTTACGGGTCAGCACGCCGATATCCTGCGGGCTGGCACTGACGCTTAAATTGTTGCGACGGGCAAAGCGGATCAGGTTGCGATAGCTTTGCATCATGGCATCGAGCAGTTCGTTATGCGCTTCGCGCACACGCTCGATTTTCCAGTTCGCCCGGTTATCCAGCATAGCCAGACGTTCTTCATCCCATCCCCATTCAGCCACAAGCTGACTGAGAATTTCACGACGCCAGCCGACCGATGCCCGTGCACGGGAGAGTTTTTCGCAGACTTTTAAATAGAAACAACGGCGGACTAAATCAAGGCGGGTGAAATCTTCAATCTGGGTGAGATAACGGGTCACGCGGTCGAGCATCATACAATAGGAATCAAGCCCGAAGCAGACGATCTCACCCTGATGCAGGCGTTGTTTAATATCCATCGCCAGCAATTGCGTTTTAGGGTATTCCCAGGAGTATGTTTCCAGCAGCAACGTTTTGAGCACCGCTTTATAAGGAGAATCGATACTTTTATACAACTGCCACAAACTCGCGCCGAAATACTCCTCCGCTGACAGCGTACTGAGGCCACCGAGATCGAGCCATTCGTTTGGCGTCAGTGCGCCCTGCGCATACAGCGAAAGCACATATTCGTCGTAATGCGCTTCTTCTTCACCCGGCACCATATTCCATAGAATACGCTTACCGGCCAGACGGACGGCGGTACGGTAGAACTCGTCGAGCAATAAGATGTGCTGTGTTGAACCACAGTCTTCACCACCCAGGCTGCCACTTTCATTGTGGCGGAAGCGGTTTTCGTCGATCAGGAAGAAGCTGACTTCTACGCCCAGCGAGGCCGCCCATTTTTCTAACAGGCTGCATTTTTGCTGTAAGCGGTTACGCTCTTCGTTATCGAGCCAGGACTGATGGCAGACCCAGATATCCAGATCAGAGCTTTGACTCTGGCCAATGGAAGAGGTGCTGCCCATGGAATACACGCCAGTGATAGGCAATTCACCTTTCACAAGAGGTTCGAGCGCGCTGCCCCATTTATCTTCAAGGTCAGTCAGGTAGGTTTGCTGGGATTCATCAGGCGTGAAAACACAGATACCATGCGGAACCTTACCTTCAAGGTATCCCGGCATCAGAGGGTGATGTTGATGTAAAAAGACAGGAAGCAGCTGGTAGACCTGTTGAAACGCAGGACCCATTGCTGCCAGTGCGCGATCTACTCGTAACTGATTGATCGCATCCAATCTTTGCTTCAATGTCTCGATGTAGAGGTACAAGACGTTTCGCCTGATTATGTGTCTGGAAAGAACCCCGTTCCAAATCCGTCATTTATCGTGATGCTTATGCTTTGAACAACCGCGATTGTGCAAATAGTTGACGAATAATTGCTGGAAACGTGATCAATTTAACACCTTGCTGTTTGACCGTAAAGAAAGTAACGCACCACAATTACTCTTCCGCTTCTCTGGATTTTACCGTCTGTTCCGAAACGGAACAAATCTCTTCAACACCCGTTAACCTTCTTTTACGAATGGCTTCTTACGCTGACAGCTTTCTATTGTCAGTGGTAGGATGGGCACAGAGACAGTTAAACGGTATCAAACATGGTAGACAAAATCATTCGAATTGCCACCCGCCAGAGCCCGCTGGCTTTGTGGCAGGCACAATATGTTCAAAGCCGGCTGATGGCCTGTCATCCCGGTTTGCAGGTGGAACTGGTTCCAATGGTGACCAAAGGCGATATCATTTTAGATACCCCGCTGGCCAAAGTGGGTGGCAAAGGTTTGTTCGTCAAAGAGCTTGAACTGGCGATGCTCGATGGCCGTGCGGATATCGCCGTGCATTCCATGAAAGACGTGCCGGTAGAGTTCCCGGAAGGTCTGGGACTGGTCACTATTTGTGAACGCGAAGACCCGCGCGATGCTTTCGTCTCCAATCAGTACGCCAGTCTGGCGGATTTGCCACAAGGCAGTATTGTCGGAACATCGAGCCTGCGCCGTCAGTGTCAGTTGCGTCAGAAACGTCCTGATCTGATGATCCGTGATCTGCGCGGCAATGTGGGCACCCGCTTATCCAAACTCGATAACGGTGAATACGATGCCATTATTCTGGCTGTCGCTGGCCTGAAACGTCTGGGTCTGGAAAACCGCATCACTTACGCACTGACACCGGAAGAGTGTCTGCCCGCTGTAGGACAAGGTGCCGTCGGTATCGAATGCCGCCTTGACGATCAAACTACCCGCGACTTGCTGGCACCACTGGCGCACCATGAAACCACGTTACGTGTGCAAGCTGAACGGGCAATGAATATGCGTCTTGAAGGGGGATGTCAGGTGCCAATCGGCAGCTATGCCGAGCTGGAAGGTGACGAGCTCTGGCTTCGTGCGTTGGTCGGCGCACCGGATGGCAGCCAGATGGTGTGTGGAGAACGTCGCGGTCCGGCCGCTAACGCGCACCGCATGGGTGTCGACCTGGCAGAAGAGCTGCTCGCCAACGGCGCGCGCGAAATCCTGCATGAGGTCTATCAGGGGAACGTGCCTAAATGACCATTCTGGTCACCCGCCCCTCTCCGGCAGGAGAAGCACTGGTTAGCCGGCTGCGCGCTCTGGGGCGGGTTGCCTTCCATTCCCCGCTGATTGATTTTGCACCGGGGAACCAGCTCGCATCGCTTCCGAACCTGCTATCCTCATTAAATCAGCAAGATCTGGTGTTCGTGCTCTCGCAACATGCCGTCAGTTACGCTGACCGGGCTTTGCGCCAGTCCGCCACAAACTGGCCGGACACCGTGAATTATTTTGCCATTGGTCGCACCACTGGCCTGATTTTCCACCGGGTCAGCAGCCTGCCGGTTCTCTATCCTCAGGATGGCGAAACCAGCGAGACGTTATTGAATCTTCCGGCATTGCAACGCATACAGGGTAAAAAAGCGCTGATATTACGCGGTAATGGCGGACGGGAGCTGTTAGCCGAAACGCTGACAGAACGCGGTGTCGATGTCACTTACTGCGAATGTTATCAGCGCAGCCCGGTTTACTACGATGCCAGTGAACAGAGTGCACTCTGGCAACGGGCCGGAGTTGATACGCTGGTCGTGACCAGCGGAGAAATGCTGCAACAGTTGTACCAGTTAGTTCCTGATTACTACCGAAATTCATGGTTACTGCGCTGTAATCTGGTGGTGGTCAGTGAACGTTTGGCAGCCCTTGCACGCCAGCTTGGCTGGAGCGCAATTCGGGTTGCTGAGAATGCAGACAATGATGCGCTGATCCGCGCATTACAACTACCTGACTAAGGGATGTGCCAAAATGACGGAACAAAAAAATCCTTCCGCGCCGGATGAGAATGTTGTTGTCTCCCCAGCGGTTGAGAGCCCCCAGCCAGACGCTTCCGACCTGGACAAGACGCTGAAAACGTTGCAGAAAAAGCAACGCACGGCGCCGGTACTGGGTGCTATAGCAATTGTATTGGTGATCGCGCTTGGCGCCGGTCTCTATTATCACGGCCACCAGCAGTCGCTGGCGCAGGTTGCCTCAGATGAAGCGCTTTCTGAACAACTCGATGCGCTGCAAAAAACCCAGCAGCAGGACAAACAACAAATCGCTGATCTGCTCGCTCAGCAGCAAAAAACCCGGCAAGAGGCCGATCGTCAGCAGGCTTCCTTTGGTCGTCAGCTAAATGAGCTACAAGACAAAGTCGCCAGCATTTCCGGCAGCGATGCCAAAACCTGGTTACTGGCGCAGGCCGATTATCTGGTGAAACTCGCTGGCCGCAAATTGTGGAGCGATCAGGATGTCACCACCGCTGCCGCACTGCTGAAAAGCGCAGATGCCAGCCTGGCCGACATGAACGATCCGAGCCTGATTGACGTGCGCCGTGCGCTGAACGAAGACGTGGGCAGCCTTTCTGCCGTTGCGCAGGTCGATTTCGACGGCATCATTCTCAAGCTGAATCAGCTATCGAATCAGGTGGATAACCTGCGTCTGGCCGACAATGATACTGACGATTCCCCGATGGACAATGACAGTTCCAGCTTGTCCAGCTCTCTGACCGAATGGCGTCAGAACCTGACCAAAAGCTGGCACAACTTTATGGATGACTTCATCACCATTCGCCGCCGTGATAGCAGCGCAGAACCGCTCCTGGCACCGAATCAGGATGTGTACCTGCGCGAGAATATTCGCTCGCGTCTGCTGATTGCCGCACAAGCCGTTCCGCGTCATCAGGATGAAGTCTACAAACAGTCGCTGGAAAGCGTCTCAACCTGGGTTCGCGCCTACTTTGATACGTCCGATCCTTCGACCAAAGCGTTTCTTGAAGAACTGGACAATCTCAGCCAGCAATCTGTTTCGATGGACGTGCCGGAGGAGCTGAAAAGCCAGCCGATGCTGGAAAAACTGATGCAGACCCGCGTGCGTAACCTGCTTCAGCAGCCCGCCGCCGCCACGCAGGGGGAATAACACATGTTACGAGTTTTCGTGTTGTTCCTGATTGTGTTTGCCGGGATTATTGTCGGCCCGATTCTGGCCGGCCATCAGGGCTATGTCCTGATCCAAACCGACAATTACAATATTGAAACCAGCGTCACCGGTTTAGTCATCATGCTGATCGTGCTGATTGTGGTGCTGTTCTTGATTGAATGGATCCTGCGCCGCGTTTTGCGTACCGGTGCCCGCACCCGCGGCTGGTTTGCCGGACGCAAAAGCTCTAAAGCGCGTAAGCAAACTCACGCAGCTATGCTCAAGCTGGCGGAAGGCGATCATCGTCAGATGGAGAAATTGCTGGCGCGCAATGCTGATCACGCCGAACAGCCGGTGGTGAACTATTTACTGGCAGCGGAAGCGGCGCAGCAGCGCGGCGACGATATCCGCACCAATCAGTATCTGGAGCGGGCGGCAGAAATCGCGGATATCGACCAGATGCCGGTCGATATCACCCGCGTACGTATCCAGCTGGCCAGAGGTGAAGTTCACGCAGCACGCCACGGCGTTGACCGTTTGCTGGGTCAGTCGCC
The DNA here is from genome assembly GCF_003263525.1 of Rahnella sp. NRRL B-41462. Taxonomy (NCBI): domain Bacteria; kingdom Pseudomonadati; phylum Pseudomonadota; class Gammaproteobacteria; order Enterobacterales; family Yersiniaceae; genus Rahnella; species Rahnella sp. NRRL B-41462. Next base: position 12,181 of record NZ_JYDF01000082.1, read on the forward strand.
ACGTCATCCGGAAGTTTTACGTCTGGCAGAGCAAGCTTATCTTCTGACCGGCGCTTACGGTTCACTGCTGGAGATTTTACCGTCGATGGCGAAAGCCGATATTCATACCGACGATGAAATTCGTGTGCTTCAGGAGCAGGCTTATATCGGCATGATGAATCAGCTGATGGCTGAAGAAGGCAGCGAAGGCCTGAAGCGCTGGTGGAAAGATCAGAGCCGTAAAACCCGTCATGAAGTGGCCCTGCAGGTCGCAATGGCAACGCATCTGATTGAATGCAACGATCAGGATCTGGCACAGGAAGTGATCCTCGACGGGCTGAAACGCCAGTACGACGATCGGCTGGTCGCGCTGATGCCGAAGCTGCGTTCGGGTAATCCTGAGCAACTGGAAAAAACACTGCGTCAGTTGATCAAACAGAATGGCACAACGCCGCTGCTGAGCAGCACGCTAGGTCAGTTGCTGATGAAACACGGTGAATGGCAACAGGCGAGCGAAGCCTTCCGTGAGGCGCTGAAACAGCGTCCTGACGCGTATGATTACGCCTGGCTGGCTGATGCGCTGGACAAGCTGCATAAACCGGCAGAAGCAGCGGAGATGCGCCGTGAAGGGCTGATGCTAACCCTGAATAATTCGCAGCAACAGTAATAACCTTGCTGTCTGTAAAAGGCTCCTTCGGGAGCCTTTTTTATGTCGGTCGTAAATTTCAGACAAAAAAAACACTTGTCTGGAAGACAAGTGTCTAAAAACAATCAGGTCTAGGACAACAGATTTAGTGCCTCACTCAACGTTTTGCCTTCTGGATGATAGCGCTTGCGCGTTATCGGTCAGGATGACAATAGGCACTGTAAATTGGCTCTGCATCATTCCCAGGTTTATGAAGCCGGAGCAAACATAATAGGTGGAATGAGCATCTACGGCGGGAATATTGCAGGACGCGTGCCAATATGGCAAGAGTCCGTTTAAAATTTTTTATTTAACTGATAATTAACAGCTTTATTTTCACTAACCCTCAGCAGTCAATTTTTGGAAAGCCAGAGACTTCCCGTTAAACCGCCATTCTGTCGCCAGTGAGCGACGTGTGAATGTCAGCTTATGTGAAGCTTTATTTATCAATAAGATAAGTGTCTCCTGCAAGAGACAGGCATACAGCGGAATGTCGCAGATAAACAACAGGGTGAGTTGAGAAACTCCAGACGAAAAAAAACCTGCTTTAAAAAAGCAGGTTTCTTCGAATGTGGTCGGCGAGAGAGGATTCGAACCTCCGACCCACTGGTCCCAAACCAGTTGCGCTACCAAGCTGCGCTACTCGCCGATGTCGTGCATCTTACTACTTTCTGACGCTAACTGCATCATTTAAATGTATTTTGTGTGTGGTGCGAAGGGAGGGACTCGAACCCTCACATCCGAAGGACACTAACACCTGAAGCTAGCGCGTCTACCAATTCCGCCACCATCGCATGTCACAATCACAAAATCATTTTTAGAGTGGGGTGGCTAATGGGACTCGAACCCACGACAACTGGAATCACAATCCAGGGCTCTACCAACTGAGCTATAGCCACCATATCTCTAACTAACGTGAATTGTCTGACTTCAACATTCCACCGCAACTCTAGCGCATACTAAATGGTGCGCCCGACAGGATTCGAACCTGAGACCTCTGCCTCCGGAGGGCAGCGCTCTATCCAGCTGAGCTACGGGCGCTTAGCGCCGTTGCGGGTGGGGATACTACGGTTTTAACGCTTGGCTGTCTAGTGCTTTTTATCAGAAATATTGCGTTTGATTACGCTTTATCCAATACGCAGTAAAAGTAAGCATCTTGCCTTCCCCACCCGTGACTTACGACGTTATTTTGCTTTTTCTGCCGTCAGCGCAGCGCGCTTATGCATGCCGAGACCGAAGTATATCAGCGAGACTGCCGCGATAAAAATACCGCCGACCAGTAAAGAAACCCGCGTATCCGGATTAATCGCCATACCGACCAGCACACATGCCAGGAAAATCAGCGTCAGGTAGTTGGTATAAGGGAAGAGAACCGATTTAAACGGATGGTTTTTCAGTTTCTCTTTATGTGCATCACGGAAACGTAACTGACTGATCAGCACCACAAACCACGGCACCATGCCCGGCAGTACGCTGGCACTGTAGACATACACGAACACTTTCTCAGGATTCGGGATGATGTAGTTCAGGCACGAACCGACCAGCAGACACAAAATGGTGATGGCAATACCGTAAACCGGCACACCACTTTTCGAGACATTGCTCAGAAACGCAGGCAACTGCCGATTCTTCGACAGTGCATAAAGCATACGTCCGCAGCTGTACATACCGCTGTTACAGCCGGACAACGCCGCCGTCAGCACCACAAAGTTGATAATGCCAGCCGCCGAAGCAATGCCAATCTTCGCGAATGTCAGGACAAACGGGCTGCCGTGTGTGCCCATTTCGTTCCATGGGAAAATGGTGATGATGACGAAAATCGCACCGACGTAGAAAATCAGGATACGCCACAGGATATTGTTGATAGCGCGTTTGAGCGTAACCTGCGGATTCTTCGCTTCACCGGCGGTAATCCCCACCAGTTCCACGCCCTGATAGGACGCCACAACGATACACAACGCAAACAGGAAACCTTTCCAGCCGCCTGCGAAGAAACCACCGTGCGCGGTCAGATTGGCAAAACCGACAGCTTCGCCGTGATTGCCAAAGCCGAAGAAGATTACCGCCAGCCCCACCACGATCATCACAATGATGGTAGTGATTTTGATCAGCGCAAACCAGAACTCCATTTCGCCATACAGTTTAACGGCGGCAAGGTTCGCGGCGGCTACAATCGCCACAGCCATCAGCGCGGGGATCCACTGTGGTAAATCCGGGAACCAGTATTGGGCGTATACTCCGATAGCGGTGATTTCAGAAATCCCCACTGCTATCCACATAAACCAGTAACTCCATGCGGTCAGGTAGCCGTAATATGGCCCAAGATATTTATGGGCGTAGACGGCGAACGAACCGGCAACGGGCTCCAGGTGCAGCATCTCGCCCATCGAGCGCATGATAAAGAAGACGAACACACCCGCCAGAATATAGGCCAGCAATACTGACGGCCCGGCCCATTTCAGGGTACTGGCCGCGCCCATAAATAATCCAACCCCGATGGTGCCGCCGAGCGCTATCAGCTCAATATGTCTCGCTTCAAGCCCCCGGTGTAGCCCACCCTTTTCCTCTTGATTCGCCATAGTTCCTCAGTTTCTCTTTAATTGTGTTTGCCTTCCGGAATGACCGAAATGTTATTTTTATTTGTGATGATGCCCATATAGGGCGGAAAAACGGCGCTATGGTTCCGCATTTCAGCATGAGTTGCAAATCACAATTGAGAAAGATCCGCACGGGTAGACATGTCAGGGTGAAAACGACAGTAAACGATGGAGTGAAATGAGAGGTAAAACGCCGCGCTGAAGATCAGCCACGGCGCAAGTATTACAGACGACCGGTGTAGTAATAACGGATAAATTTAAGCAGTTTGAGCTGACGACGTAAACGGCTCGGCTGTAAAATCAACCGGTAGAGCCATTCCAGCCCCAGATTTTGCCAGATTTTAGGCGCACGTTTAACATGTCCGGTAAAGACGTCATAGGTTCCGCCGATGCCCATATAAAGCGCATCAGGATGCACAAGGCGGCAATCGCGCATCAGGATTTCCTGTTTTGGTGAACCCATTGCCACGGTCACGATAGCCGCGCCGCTGCTTTTCACCCTTTCGAACAATGCCTCGCGCTGTTCCGGCACAAAATAACCATTCTGGCTACCGACAATATTGACGTTCCACTTGGCGCGTAGCTTTTCTTCTGTCTGCGCCAGTACTTCCGGCTTACCGCCTATCAGAAAGACCGGTGTTCCTTCACGGCCTGCTCGCTCCATCAGCCCTTCCCAGAGGTCAGCACCCGCGATACGCGAGACGTGTGACTGCGGGTATTTACGCCGTATAGCCCGCACAATGCTGATCCCGTCAGGGTACTTAAATTCCGCGTGCTCGATCAGCGTACGCATTTCAGGATTGCTTTCGACCGTCAGCACTTTCTCTGCATTTATCGCCACCAGCGAACCGTTTTTCACCTGATGACCGGCAAAAAGATAATCGAGAAAATGCGCCATATTGCGAAAGCCCCAAAGGCGGATCCCACGGATGTCGTATTGCGGGATTTTATTCTCCAAATTCATCCATCTTCCTTACTGCCAAAGGCTCCATGAGGTTTTTCCTGACCGGCATTTTGGCACGTATCAGCCCGGCAGCGTCAAACATCCAGTACAACAGTTTTGCGACAATCAGGCAGGCGCCGAATACGACACAGAAAAACACCACCCGCGAGAAAAAGGAATCCACGCCTTCGCGGGCAAGTACGATCATATTGAACACAGCACCAAAGCAAAAACTTTGCAAAATGGCGGCCTTATAAATGTTGGTGTCGGCTTTGCCTTTTTCATAAAGCCAGTCGAACCATTTAATGATCATGCCCACAGCCACTGCGCCAAGCGGGATAAACCAAACGCCGCCCATCACAACCAGTGAGCCAATTAGCGTCGGCGAAATGGCCAGACCGGAATGGTTGTCGAGCACATCCCAGGTGAAATAGTTGGCCGTGTTGAGCACTACGCCCGGACGGTCATGCCACAGCCAGCCGGGGATAAAGACGTAGAAATCACGGACAATAGGCGCCAGCCCCTGAAAACTAATTTTGTCGTAATTTTGCAGCAACAGCCCCAGATTTTCCCATGGCGAGAACGTATCACGCGTCAGATAAAGGAACGTGTAAATCGCCTCGGGGCCGCTGACATTCAATCCGTAGCGTTTAAGTGCCAGCCAGAACATACCGACGATACCCAGTACGCCTGCCGCCGCCAGCATCCACAAACTAATCCAGCCGCGTACAATGCCGATAAACAAAAACAGTGCGAACGCGATGATAATATTCGCGCGCGTCCCGCCGACGATGATGTACGTCAGCAGGCCAAATGCGACGGTACTCACCAGGAAAAACAGCCAGCGCTGCGGATTGGGTTTGAGGAAGAACACCACCAGCATCGCCGGCAGGAAGAAATAGAAGAAGCGTTTAAGCGCAACTCCGGACACATCACTGGAAAAAATCTGGCTGTACGACTTGAGCTTAAACAGCAAAAAGCCGTTATGCGCAAAGAAAATAGAAACCGTCACCACCGCAATCAGCGCCAGCAACATCCAGGTGAGGTGGGTTTCGACACGGTTCATCGTAAACAGCGGGCGGGACGGGCCTTCATGTTTCGCCCTGAGCCGCGTTTTATAGCTGACATAATAAATACCGTAAAAACAGGTTGCGGCCAGCATCGCCTGTAACAGGTTTTCAACCGGTACGACGTTGACATCGAACTGGAAAACCAGCAGACAGGTCAGCGGAAAACCAAAATAAAATGTCAGCAGATACAACAGCGAAAACAGGACGTTGAAGTTAAAACGTACGCGGCGGAATTCTTTATAAGTCAGCGTCAGAATGAACAACAGCGAGAACGCATAAACGACAGACAGGCCGCCAAGCTGTGCCATTGTCATGATGTTTCTCCTGCCGCCAGCAGTAATGCCTGTTGCCAGCCCGCGATGTAATTCGGGTTGAAGAAGGCGATATTCTCCCGATCCGTGTTCAGCAACTGACGGCGCGCTTCGGCCACGGTTCTGGCATCCAGCGCGTCACCATAAAACAGTACCGGCAGATTTTGCTCCGCCAAATCCTGCCAGAACGGGTTCTGACGGCTGACCACAAACGGCACGCCGAACTGAATCAGCAAACACTGCGTCCCGATACCCTGCTGGCGGTCGAAAATAAAATACCCCAGCGAGCAACGGCGCAGCACATCAAGATAATCAGCAAAAGGCATCGAGCCAGTCATCACTTCAATGTTTTCGGGCGCAAACAGTTTCAACGCTTCACTGTGCACCTGGTCGATGTACGCATGATTATTGGCCGGATACCCCATCGGGATAATCACCCGGATATCCGCACCAAACTGCTGATGCAACGAACGCAGCGCTTCAATATGTCGGTTAGTGCGGTCACCGGAATTGCCGACCAGCACCGTCATCGGCCCTGTCGGTTCAGGCTGACCGGCTGGAAGCGTCAGTGACGGATCCATGCGCGTCGGAAAATACAGTAATGAGGACGGTACACGCGGATGTCGCTGATGGAAATAAATCAGATCGCCGCGGGTAGCGAAAACATGGCCGATACGTCCCTGTGCCAGACGACGCATCAGATAGAACAGACGGAATTTCAGACCACCTGCCGATTCATAAAGATCGGCACCCCAGATGTGCCAGCTGGCCTGTTGCGACTTAATTTTGCCGGTCAGCAGCGCCAGCCAGAGCGTCGGGTTGAACTGACCATGGAAGAAGAAGTGATGTGTGCGATCCTGGGCGCGGGAAATAACCGCATCGGCCAGCGATTTTTTGTCCGGATAAACACGAATATCCAGACGAGTGAATTCAGCAAATGCTGATGCATCCGCTGCCGCCACCATAAAATGATAAATCAGCTTTTCAGGCGCACATTCGGCCAGAACATCATTAAAAAAGCGCAGCACGGTGACATTATGGTGGGGAATGTCAGATCCCAAAACGTGAATCAGCGTTGTCATGCTCGTCTACGATAAATAACAAATACGGTACAGCACAGGGCGAAATAAACGACATACGTCGCCATATACGCTTGCGCGGCGCCAAGAGAACCCCGTATCGGGATCAACCAATGTGAAAAACCCGTCAGTAACGCAAACTGGCTGATTTCAGTCAGCACGTAAAAGCGCAGAGACGCTCTCGCAATCACCAGATAGCCAAAAACATACGAGCCGACTTTCAGTACGTCACCGACTAACTGCCAGGCAAACAAATCGCGCATTGCGATAAATTGTGTTGAAAACAGCAACCAGATGGCGAAGTCGCGCAGCAGCCAGACAGTAAAACTGACGGCCGCCACGGCGGGCAGAACAAATTTTAGCGACTTAACGATTTCACGCGAGACATCGCGTTTGTCAGTCATGCGCGATAACGTCGGCAATAAATACACGCTGAAAGAAGCGGTGATAAACTGCAAATAGGCATCAGAAATACTGCTGACGCCCTGCCAGATCCCCACATCCTTCCAGCTGTAATGCTCCGCCAGCAGATTTCGCATCATCACATACGCCACGGGCAACGTAACAGACGTGATCAGCGCCATCAGGGTAAATTTCCCCAAATGGCTGGCGATAAAGCGATCCCAGCCCGGTTTTAAGTAGGCCAGCGGAAAGGATTTTCGTCGCCACACCATGCCACCCGCAGGGAGTATTACCAGTGCAGGCACCAGCGCCAGCCCGGCCAGCGCGCCTTCATAGCCACCCAGTTTGAAACACAACAGATAGGCCAGTAAACCAATCAGACTGCCGCCAATCACGGCCAGCGCATTACCCATCGCATCACGATAACCTTTCAGGATGGCCTGAAAGTAGTTGGCGTAAGCAATGCCCATCTGGATAAAGGCCACGGCCCGGACAACGGCCTGATAGCGATCGTGCCCGAACAACCCGACACTGATGGGCCCGGCGGCCAGCAAAAAGATGGTGGCCAGCAGCGTCGAGAAACCCAAAATCAGCGAAGACGACGTGCCGAGTACGGCTTTGAGCCGCTCAGGATCCTGATGATATTCGGCAACGTATTTGGTTATACCATTGAAAATACCTGCACCGGACAGAACGCCAAGTACGGTTACGAGCTGGCGGAAATTGCCTGCCTGCCCCACGCCTTCAGGGCCGAAGGTTACGGCCAGCAATTTCACCACCAGCAACCCGGCACCAATTTTAATCAGCGTAGAACCGGCGGTCCAGACTGATGCTTTTGCCAGCGACATATCAGGCGAAATATTGCAGCATGGCCGCAATCACGACGCGCTGCGTGTCATCGGTCATGTTGTAAAACAACGGTAAACGCACCAGCCGCTCACTCTCTTTTGTCGTGAAACGATCGACACCCGCGAAACGACCAAAATTTTCGCCCGCCGGACAAGCATGCAGCGGGATGTAATGGAATACGGTGAGAATATCGGCCGCTTTCATGTGACGAATAAAGGCATCGCGGTCGTCGATATCGTTCAGGCGCACATAGAACATATGGGCGTTTTGCACACAATCTTGTGGAACCGAAGGCAACTGAATGCGGCCTGCATCGGCCAGATCCTGCAACACCTCATAATACTGATTCCAGATTGCCAGACGGCGCTGATTAATCTTTTCAGCCGCATCCAGATTTCCCCACAGATACGCAGCCTGCAAATCGGACATCAGATAGCTGGAACCAATGTCGCGCCAGGTGTATTTATCCACCTGACCGCGGAAGAACTGACTGCGGTTAGTGCCTTTTTCGCGAATGATTTCAGCACGGTCAATCAGCGCCGGATCGTTAATCAGCGTTGCCCCGCCTTCGCCACCCGCCGTGTAATTCTTGGTTTCGTGAAAACTGAAACAGCCGATATGACCTATAGTGCCCAGCGCTTTGCCTTTGTAGGTCGACATCACGCCCTGCGCGGCATCTTCCACCACAAACAGATGATGTTTTTCGGCGAGTGCCATAATGGTGTCCATTTCACAGGCCACGCCCGCGTAATGCACCGGGACAATCACTTTCGTTTTCTCCGTGATAGCCGCTTCAATCAGGGTTTCATCAATATTCATGGTATCCGGGCGGACATCCACAAACACAATCTTCGCACCGCGCAAAACGAACGCATTGGCCGTCGAAACAAACGTGAAGCTCGGCATAATCACTTCGTCGCCGGGCTGAATATCCAGCAGCAACGCGGCCATTTCCAGCGAGGCCGTACAGGACGGCGTGAGCAAAACTTTCGGACAGTTGAAACGCTGTTCAAACCATTTCTGGCAGCGCAGGGTAAACCCGCCGTCACCGCACAGTTTGCCGCTGTTCATCGCCTCGCGCATGAAATCAATTTCAGTACCCGCAATCGGTGGCGCATTAAAAGGGATCATCGTTTCACCTGTACAACCAGTACGCCGTGCGGATAACTTTGCCACCGCTGGCGAGATAAAGATTTAAGGCCGCGATATTGCCGGTTTGCGTGGCCACATACATTCGCGACACGCCCTGTTCAGCACACCATTTTTTCGCAGCCGCCATTAACTTTTTGCCCGCTCCCTGCCCCTGATATTCAGGTCTGACAGCCAGCAGGCCAATTCTTGCTTCGTCTTGCGAAATACGACGCAAGGTGACAAAACCCAGCGCATTGCCCTGCTCGTCATCGGCCCAAAGACAAAGATGGTCGAACGTACCCAGCACCGCCTTTTCCGACCACATCGCATAGAAACGGGCGCTGTCATCAGGCTGATACCAGGGCGCGCGAAAACGGCTGAGATGAAAAGCCTGACGGGCAATCGCGGTCACATCCGCAATATTGTCCGGTACCGCCAGACGCCCGGCCGTCAGCGCATTATCTTGCGTCGTCACCGCGACACAAATGTCCGTTTCACCTTCTGCCAGCCGGAAACCCAGCGCAGAAAGTGCGTCCAGCGTGTGCGTTTGTGACGCATCCACTTTCGACTGCACCAGCGCATATTGTTCCAGCCTCTGCGGCGTGATTTCACCGGCAGAGGCCTCTGGCGTCAGACGCGCACTGTTGAGCTGGAAGAAATCACTCTCCCATTCGAGCGGGGCGATATTGCCGTGCAAAGGCAGGTTTATCGCCATACGCCTTTGGTATCCACAATCCATGACTGCCGGACCTGATCAGCAGGGATCGCTTTAAACGGCTTGTGATCGACTAACATCACCAGCAGATCGGCTTCTGCCAGCGCGCGATCAAGGGGATGTAACGTCACTTTGTCCGCCAGAGAAGCAGGAAGCTGATGCACATTAGGCTCAACCGCCCAGGTTTCTCCGGCGTGCCAGTCGGCAATCAGGTGCGTCACTTCCACTGCCGGGCTTTCACGGAGATCGTCAATATTCGGTTTAAACGCCAGACCAAAGCAGGCGATTTTGATGTCGGCTGCACGTTTGCCCGTGGTAGTCAGGCAATCTGCCAGTGCCGCTTTCACGCGCTCCACCACCCAGTGCGGTTTGCTGTCGTTCACTTCACGCGCCGTGCGGATAATTCTTGCCAGCTCAGGGTTTTGCGCAACAATGAACCACGGATCAACCGCAATACAATGCCCGCCCACACCCGGACCCGGCTGCAAAATATTTACCCGTGGATGGCGGTTCGCCAGGCTGATCAGTTCCCAGACGTTAATGCCCTGCGCATCGCAAATCAGCGACAATTCATTAGCAAAGGCAATGTTTACGTCGCGGAAACTGTTTTCCGTCAGCTTGCACATTTCGGCAGTGCGGGAGTGGGTAATAACACATTCGCCTTCGAGAAAAATGTTATACAAATCGCTGGCACGCCGTGAACAAACTGATGTCATGCCGCCAATCACGCGGTCATTTTTAATCAGTTCAACCATCACCTGCCCTGGCAACACGCGCTCCGGGCAATAGGCAATATTGATATCGGATTGCTCACCGGCCTGCTGAGGGAAGCTCAGGTCAGGGCGGACTTCTGCCAGCCAGGCGGCCATTTGCTCTGTCGCACCCACTGGTGACGTGGACTCCAGAATGATCAGATCGCCTTTTTTCAGAACCGGCGCCAGAGAACGTGCAGCAGATTCGACGAATTTCATATCCGGTAAATGATCGCCCTTAAATGGCGTCGGGACAGCGATCAGGAAAGCATCCGCAGGTTCAGGCTGAGTCACTGCCCGCAAAAATCCCGCATCAACCGCCTGTCTGACCAGAAGGTCGAGATCGGGTTCAACAATGTGGATCGCACCGCGGTTAATCGTCTCCACGGCATGCTGATTGATATCAACACCCACCACCTTTTTCTGGCGTGAGGCAAAAGCGGCGGCGGTTGGCAGACCGATGTAGCCCAGTCCGATAACAGAGATAGTGTTAAAACTCATTGTGATACCCAATGATTTTTCAATGCGTCAAGAATGTGGCGGCAGGCATGCCCGTCGCCGTAAGGATTGTGCGCCCGGCTCATGCTGTTGTATTCGTTTTCATCGTTCAGCAGACGGTTCACTTCCTCGACTATTTTAGCGGGATTTGTACCCACCAGCCGGACTGTTCCGGCATCAACCGCTTCCGGACGTTCTGTGGTTTCACGCATCACCAGCACGGGCTTGCCCAGTGAAGGCGCTTCTTCCTGCACGCCGCCGGAGTCGGTCAGGATCAGATAGGCTTTATCCATCAGATAAACGAACGGCAGATAATCCTGAGGATCAATCAGCACGATATTGTCGATGCTTTGCAGAATGCGGTTCACCGGCTCGCTGACATTGGGGTTGAGATGCACCGGATAAACAATTTGTACATCAGGGTGCTTGCACGCAATTTCCGCCAGGGCCGAGCAAATCCGCTCAAAGCCTTCGCCAAAACTTTCACGGCGGTGGCCCGTCACCAAAATCAGCTTTTTGTTCGCATCAAGAAATGGATAGTTATCAGCCAGTTGCTGGGCCAGCGAGGCATCGCTGTTAAAGCGGTCGCGAACCCAGAGCAGTGCATCAATCACCGTATTTCCAGTGACAAAAATATTCTCTCCGGCAATATTTTCCCGCTGCAAATTGGCACTGGCATTCTCGGTGGGCGCAAAGTGCCATTTCGCCAGATGACCTGTTAACAGGCGATTGCCTTCTTCCGGCCACGGAGAAGACAGATCTCCGGTACGCAGGCCTGCTTCAACATGCCCGACGGGGATCTGGTGATAAAACGCCGCAAGGCTGGCAGATAACGTCGTGGTGGTATCACCGTGAACCAGCACAATGTCAGGCCTGAACTCATCCAGAACAGGCTTAAGCCCGGTCAGGATCCGGCTGGTAATTTCTGTCAGACCCTGCCCTGGTTTCATGATGTTGAGATCATAATCCGGAGTAATTTCAAAGAGGCGCAATACTTGATCGAGCATTTCACGGTGTTGAGCCGTAACACAAACTTTAGATTCAAAAGCCGCATCCTGCGACAAAGCAAGCACCAGCGGGGCCATTTTGATGGCCTCCGGACGAGTGCCAAAAATCGTCAACACTTTCACAATGTGTTTCTCTTATTTTTACGGCGAGTCAGGGCAACGCCAGCCCCGATTAAACCACCGACAATGCCCCACATAATCATCAGTAATGCCCGGCGCGGGCTGTCACGTTTTACAGGTTCTTCAGGCGTTCTCAAATAACGATAAGTCTGGAATTTTGCCGTAAGCGTTGGCCCGACGTTGAGGGTCGACAGCATCGCACGGTTCTGATCGTAGTCCAGATCATATCCCGGACCGGATGCTTGCAGTAATTCAAGACGGGCCTTGAGCATGGGCACACCCAGCAGGAACATATCGGAATCCGGTAATTCTTCAGCGGGGGTGTCAGTCACACTTTTATGAATGTTTTGCTGCTGAGCAATCTTCAGTGCCTGCTCAGTATTATGCGTGGTGCGCTTGAAAATAGTCTGAGCAACTTCTTCCTGACGTTTGACCTGCGCTTTCATTGACTGCGTTCGTGCCGCCCACGCACCTTCCAGTTCATCATACAGATGCTGTGCAGCACGCTGGCTGGCAAAATCGACATACTGGCGTAAAAGCTTATTAGCATCAGCGGCGTTTTCCGCAGTGAGTTTCACAATATCGTTCGGCACTTTCGGTACATCACGGGCAGTAAACTGAATGTCATTGATCATTTCATCCAGCAAAACGGCATCAGCACGCGCATCATTTTCCTGACGTTGCTTGTAATAAGGGCTATGCAGCCAGAAATCCCGGCGGGTGTCATAAGCCGCGAGTTGCATGACAAACTCGTTGTAGGCTTCATCAGAAATGGGTGGCCTGCTGGCGTCTGACTGCGGCGCGTTATGCACATCCAAATTACGCAGAAACTGTGCCTGCGAGAAATAGGACGAAAGATTATTGACCGTAGGTCGATCCGTGATCGCCGTGGAACTCCACTCCTGTTTCATCAGGTAAGACGAACCCAGGGCGATTAAGGCAAAGAGTATCGCCAGACCTGCAATCCAGAATTTTCCGTTCCATAAAGTGCAGCACAACCCACGGATATCAAGCTCGTTCTCGATGGCGTGTTCGTTCTGGTTTCTCATCATTTCTGGTTTATCCACAGCCAGTATGCCCTTGCTTAAAAGAGTGATTATTGATTAGAGGAACGGCGCAAACGTCTTTTAACCCGTTTAATAAACCGCGCCACGCGCCAGGCGTGCTTGATGCAAATGCCGTACACCAGGAAGGCAACGAAGAATAAAGCCAGCATTATCCATTCGGGAACAAAACTCAGATGTTCGCCCACCACGCCAATCCCCGCCAGAATGGCGGCAGCGACGGTAATTAAGACGAAAGCCTGGCGAGAAGTAAAACCTGCACGCATGATCAAATGATGAATGTGCTGACGATCCGCTGAGAACGGGCTCATTCCTTTGCGAAGGCGTCGGTACATGATGGCAACCATGTCCATCAGGGGAATAGCGATAAGCCAAAGTGCCGTCACCGGATTCATCGGATGAGATTCACCTTGCGTACTTTGCAGGAGGATCCAGATGACAGTAAACCCTATCAGCGTGCTGCCAGCGTCACCCATAAAGACTTTGTAACGGGGCCCTAAAACACCCAGATTGAGTAAAATATAGGGGATGATCGCGGCAATCATCGCGAAGCACCAGAACGCGAGTTCCATGTGTCCGCTGTCGTACATGATAATGCCTAACGAACCAAAGCTGACACAAGACAAGCCACCCAGTAAGCCATCAATACCGTCGACCATGTTGAAGGCATTAATAGCAGCCCAAACGGCAAACAGGGTGACAAGATAGCCAAACGGGCCTAATACCATTTCCCAGGGACCAATCAGATGTCCGAGGCTGCGAAGGGTGAGGTTAGCAAAACTCATCATCGCAACAGCGACCACAGCCTGAACCATCGCCCGGGTTTTGACACTGATATCGAAACGGTCATCCAGACCACCGACTAATACCAGTAGTCCGGCGCAGGCAAGGTAAAGATAGCCATGGGGGATGGTATAACTGGTGATCAGAAAGGCAAAGCAAACGCCAGCAAATACAGAGATCCCACCCACCAGTGGGATCAGTCCCTGGTGACGCTTACGAAAATTTGGCTTATCAACAAGTCCGATTTTATTCGCTACCTTCCGGGCAACGAATAAAAAGAGGAATGAAAATACGAAAACAACAGCTAGCTCAGTACTCATATTGAGTAAATTCACAGTTAAGAATTCTCTTCTGCAAAAATAAGGTGTGTGGAGTCGAAAGCATCATAAACCTCACAGCCTTAAATCATATCCTATGGTGGCAGTTATGGTTTTGTCTCGGGCAAGACCTTATCTGCTGCCATTTCTTGGGCAATCAACCGACAAAGTAAAGAAAGGGCACGTGGAAAACCATCAGCTATTATCCGAATAGTCTGACAATCTTCCCAAAGTAGCATTATGGTAGCCACCAAAAGCAAAAAACGCCACGACTGTGCGTGGCGTTGATCTGACGTTACACCAAATTACGAACGTTTCATCATGTCGAAGAAGTCGTCATTTGTCTTAGTCATTGCAAGCTTGTTGATGAGGAATTCCATCGCATCAATCTCACCCATCGGATGAATGATTTTACGCAGGATCCACATTTTTTGCAGTTCTTCAGAAGTGGTCAACAGCTCTTCTTTACGGGTACCAGAGCGGTTGTAGTCGATGGCAGGGAATACACGTTTTTCAGCGATTTTACGCGCCAGATGTAATTCCATGTTACCGGTACCTTTAAATTCTTCATAGATAACTTCATCCATTTTAGAACCGGTATCGACCAGCGCAGTAGCGATGATGGTCAGGCTGCCGCCCTCTTCCACGTTACGCGCAGCACCGAAGAAACGTTTTGGACGGTGCAAGGCGTTGGCGTCCACACCACCGGTCAGTACCTTGCCTGAAGCCGGTACCACGGTATTGTAAGCACGTGCCAGGCGGGTAATGGAGTCCAGCAGAATGATCACATCTTTCTTATGCTCAACCAGACGCTTCGCCTTCTCGATCACCATTTCGGCGACCTGAACGTGTCGGGATGCCGGTTCGTCAAAGGTGGAAGCGATAACTTCGCCTTTCACCAGACGCTGCATCTCGGTCACTTCTTCCGGACGTTCGTCAATCAGCAGAACCATCAGTACGCAATCAGGGTGGTTATACGCAATGCTGGTCGCGATGTTTTGCAGCAGCATGGTTTTACCGGCTTTCGGCGGCGCAACAATCAGACCACGTTGGCCACGGCCAATTGGAGACGCTAAGTCCAGTACGCGAGCGGTCAAATCTTCTGTTGAACCGTTACCCCGTTCCATACGCAGACGTGAATTTGCGTGCAGAGGGGTTAAGTTTTCAAACAGGATTTTGCTGCGGGCGTTTTCTGGTTTGTCGTAGTTAACTTCGTTAACTTTCAACAGGGCAAAATAACGTTCACCTTCTTTAGGTGGGCGGATTTTACCGGAAATGGTGTCGCCAGTACGAAGGTTGAAGCGGCGGATTTGGCTTGGAGATACGTAGATGTCGTCGGGGCCTGCGAGGTAGGAACTGTCTCCGGAGCGGAGGAAACCAAATCCATCCTGCAATATCTCCAGTACGCCATCACCGAAGATGTCTTCTCCGCTTTTCGCATGCTGCTTCAATATTGAAAAGATAATGTCTTGCTTGCGCATGCGGGCCTGGTTTTCCAGTCCCATATTTTCGCCGAGTGCAATCAGGTCAGAGACCGGCGTATTCTTTAATTCGGTAAGATTCATAATGGTGGGTTCTTAAACTCGGGGTATGTCTCGAACATCTGTCGTGAATGGGTATGGCAGGGTCATCCATGCCTGTTTATTGTATGACACTTAAATAACAGCCCGGAAATCCAGCCGCAGGTAGTCGCTCGCGGGCGATTCTTGAGGGATAGTGCTGATATTGAAGGTGTCTTAAAGCCGATTTTGTCAAAACCGTTAGATGGTCAAGCACAGTGCCAGTTCAATTTAATTATTATTCAAAGAAACTTTATAGGCAGATGTTTTTGACACAACAGAGTAAAACGTAAGAATCAAACTACAGGTAAGCTCTATTTGCAGTAAGCGTAAACTTAGCACGCTTCTTGACAGGCGTCTAGCGGACAATGTGAAAAACACGACAGCCCGCTAAACACCTGGCTTGGGTCATCCCGACCGATTACAGATTAGCTGTTAAGAACTCTTTCAGCTGACCTTTCGACAGTGCGCCAACTTTAGTTGCTGCGACTTCGCCGCCTTTAAATAACAGCAGGGTAGGAATACCACGGATGCCGTATTTAGGCGCAGTACCTGGGTTTTCGTCGATATTCAGTTTCGCGATGGTCAGCTTGCCTTCGAACTCAGTGGCAATTTCATCCAGAATTGGAGCGATCATCTTACATGGTCCGCACCACTCTGCCCAAAAATCGACCAGCACCAGCCCTTCGGCTTTCAATACGTCGTTGTCGAAACTGTCATCGGTCAGGTGAATAATTTTATCGCTCATGTTTACTCCAAAGGATTATCTTTACCTTGTTGATGTAGCATTAACCAACATCAGGTTGACTTTATTTCACCGGATACGCTTTCGTAAAGCAATAGTTAGCTGATATTCTACCACACTATGAGCAAAACACACTTGACCGAACAGAAGTTTTCCGACTTCGCCCTGCACCCGCTGGCAGTAGAAGCCCTTGAAAAGAAAGGGTTCCATTACTGTACTCCTATTCAGGCATTGGCATTGCCAATCACGCTCGCTGGGCGTGATGTTGCAGGTCAGGCGCAAACCGGTACCGGCAAGACGCTGGCTTTTTTAGCGTCTACTTTCCATTATCTGCTTTCTCACCCTGCTGCGGAAGGTCGTCAGACTAACCAGCCGCGTGCCTTGATCATGGCACCTACGCGTGAACTCGCGGTGCAGATTCACTCCGACGCCGAAGCATTATCTGAATCTACCGGGCTGAAATTAGGTCTGGCGTATGGCGGCGACGGTTACGACAAACAGCTTAAAGTGCTGGAAAGCGGCGTGGACATCCTGATCGGAACCACCGGCCGTTTAATCGATTACACTAAACAGAACCACATCGACCTGGGCGCGATCCAGGTGGTGGTACTGGATGAAGCAGACCGTATGTTCGATCTGGGCTTCATCAAAGATATCCGCTGGTTGTTCCGCCGGATGCCTCCTGCTAATCAACGCCTGAACATGCTGTTCTCAGCAACGCTTTCCTATCGTGTGAAAGAACTGGCGTTCGAAAACATGAATAATGCCGAGTCGATTGAGATCGAACCGGAACAAAAAACGGGCCACCGTATTCAGGAAGAGCTGTTCTATCCTTCAAATGAAGAAAAAATGCGCCTGTTACAGACGCTGATTGAAGAGGAATGGCCGGATCGTTGCATTATTTTTGCAAACACCAAACACCGTTGTGAAGATGTCTGGGGCCATCTGGCTGCCGACGGACACCGCGTCGGTTTGCTGACCGGTGACGTCCCGCAGAAAAAACGCCTTCGCGTTCTGGAAGACTTCACTAAAGGCACGCTGGATATTCTGGTTGCGACCGACGTTGCTGCCCGTGGTTTGCACATTCCTGCCGTGACACACGTCTTTAACTATGACTTGCCTGACGACTGTGAAGACTACGTGCATCGCATTGGTCGTACCGGCCGTGCGGGTCTGAGTGGTCATTCCATCAGCCTGGCGTGTGAAGAATATGCCCTGAATCTGCCAGCGATAGAAACCTATACCGGCCACAGCATTCCGGTGAGTAAATACAACAGCGATGCGCTGTTAACTGATTTGCCTCCTGCAAAACGTCTTGCCCGCTCGCGCACCGGTAACGGCCCGCGCCGCAACAGTAATTCGTCTTCACGTCGCAGCAGTGCACCACGTAGCAACCGTAAACGTCCGGGCTGATAACCTATGTTAAGTTCCACCTCACTGTATGCAGCGATTGATCTGGGCTCTAACAGCTTTCACATGCTGGTTGTTCGTGAGGTGGCAGGCAGTATCCAGACCCTCGCCAGAATTAAGCGCAAAGTGCGTCTGGCAGCCGGTCTGGATAAACAAAACCTGCTTTCTCAGGAAGCGATGCAGCGTGGCTGGCAATGTCTGAAACTATTTTCTGAAAGATTGCAGGATATCCCGCGCGACCAAATTCGTGTGGTTGCCACCGCAACGCTGCGTCTTGCCAGCAATGCCGATGAGTTTCTGGGTAAAGCTCAGGCAATTCTCGGTTGCCCGATTCAGGTCATTACCGGTGAAGAAGAAGCACGTCTGATTTATCACGGCGTTGCTCACACCACGGGCGGGCCAGATAAACGTCTGGTGGTCGATATTGGTGGTGGCAGCACCGAACTGGTGACCGGCATTGGGGCTCAGGCCACCACGCTTTATAGCCTTTCGATGGGCTGCGTCACCTGGCTCGAGCAGTATTTTGCAGATCGAAATCTGGCAAAAGAAAACTTTGATCAGGCTGAACAGGCTGCGACCGACATGATCCTTCCTGTGGCACCTGAGCTGATTGCCAATGGCTGGCAGATTTGTGTCGGCGCTTCAGGTACCGTGCAAGCCTTGCAGGAAATCATGGTCGCTCAGGGCATGGATGAACGCATCACACTGCCTAAACTTCAGCAGCTCAAACAGCGCGCCATTCAGTGCGGCAAGCTGGAAGAACTGGAGATTGAAGGTCTGACCCTTGAACGTGCGCTGGTTTTCCCGAGCGGACTGTCTATTCTGATCGCCATTTTCAAAACGCTGAACATCGAGATGATGACACTGGCGGGTGGTGCACTGCGTGAAGGTCTGGTTTACGGCATGCTGCATTTGCCGATCGAGCAGGATATCCGTCAGCGTACGCTGCGTAATCTGCAACGCCGTTATCTGCTGGATAACGAGCAGGCCGAGCGTGTGGCGCAACTGGCCGAGAACTTTTCGCTGCAGGTGGCTCAGGAATGGAAGCTGGATGCCCGTGCCCGTGAACTGCTCAACAGTGCCTGCCTGATCCACGAAATTGGGCTGAGTGTCGATTTCAAGAAAGCACCGCATCACGCAGCCTATCTGATCCGTCATCTGGATTTACCGGGTTTCACGCCAGCACAGAAAAAACTGCTGGCGACGTTACTGCAAAACCAGAACAACATGCTCGATTTACCGTTGCTCAATGAGCAAAACGCCGTGCCGCCGCGTCAGGCACAACGTCTTTGTCGTATTCTGCGCCTGGCGATTATATTTGCCAGCCGTCGTCGCGACGACACACTGCCGGCTGTGCGTTTACGTGCTAATGATGATGAACTGAGTGTGATTGTGCCGCAGGGCTGGCTGGAACAGCATCCTTTGCGCGCTGAAGAATTAGAGCAGGAAAGCCACTGGCAAAGTTATGTCCACTGGCCGCTGTTTGTCGAAGAACAGTAATGAGCAGTTGTAAAACGTTAGAAAAGCAGAGACCTGATTCATCAGCCTCTGCTTTTTTAATGGCTCATGCTTAATGGCTAATTGCCGCCTTTCGCTTTCGCCAGTTGCTCGCGAATTTTCTCCAGATGGCTTTGCCCTTTCACCATGCGTTCCTGCGCACTTACCACTTTGCGTTCGCTTTCCCAGGCCAGGTCATCCTGCGGTAACTCCAGCAGGAAGCGGCTCGGTTCCGGACGGATCAGCTCGCCGTACTGACGGCGTTCGCGACAGAGTGTAAACGTCAGCTCTTTTTGTGCCCGGGTAATCCCCACATAAGCCAGACGCCGCTCTTCATCCACGTTGTCTTCATCGATACTGCTCTGATGCGGCAGCAAACCTTCTTCCATACCGACCAGATACACATACGGGAACTCCAGCCCTTTCGAAGCATGCAGCGTCATCAGCTGAACCTGGTCCAGCTCTTCGTCGTTCTCACCGCGTTCCATCATGTCACGCAGCGTGAAGCGGGTGACCACCTGCGTGAGCGTCATTGGCTCATCCAGATCGGTACCCTCAAGCATTTCCGTCATCCAGCTGAACAGCTGATTAACGTTTTTCATGCGCATTTCAGCCGCTTTCGGGCTTGGCGAGGTTTCAAACAGCCAGCTTTCATAGTCAACGCCGTGGATCAAATCCCGGACAGCCGCAACCGGCTCACGTTCGGCCAGCTCAGAGATATTGCCCATCCAGTGCGTGAAACGTTGCAGGGATTCCAGCCCGCGTCCGGTCAGAGACTGGCTCAGCCCCATATCAAAACTGGCTTTGAACAGCCCTTTGTTGCGCTGATTGGCCCACTCCCCCAGTTTCTGCAGGGTGGCCGCGCCGATTTCACGACGTGGCGTGTTAACGATGCGCAGGAATGCGCTGTCGTCGTCCGGATTGGTCAGCACACGCAAATAGGCCAGCAGATCTTTAATCTCCGGTCGGGAGAAGAAGGACGTGCCGCCGGAAATCCGGTACGGGATGCGGTTTTGCATCAGCATTTTTTCAAACAAACGCGACTGGTGGTTACCACGGTACAAAATCGCGTAATCGCCATAAGCGGTTTTGTTGATGAAATGATGAGCAATTAGCTCACCGACCACCCGCTCGGATTCATGATCTTCATTATTCGCCGTCACGACCTTCAGCGTTTCGCCATAAGCCAGTTCAGAGAACAAGCGCTTCTCGAACACATGCGGATTATTGGCAATCAGAATGTTGGCGGCTTTCAGAATGCGCTGGGTGGAACGGTAATTTTGCTCAAGTTTGATGACCTGTAACTGCGGGAAGTCTTCTTTCAGCAGCACCAGGTTTTGCGGTCGAGCACCGCGCCAGGAGTAAATCGACTGGTCATCGTCACCAACAACGGTGAAACGTGCGCGGTTGCCAACCAGCAATTTCACCATCATGTACTGGCTGGTGTTAGTGTCCTGATATTCATCGACCAGCAGATAACGCAACTTGTTCTGCCAGCGTTCACGCACTTCTTCATTACTTTGCAGCAGTAACGTAGGCAACAGGATCAGGTCATCGAAGTCGAGAATATTACACGCGCGCATATGATCGTGATAAAGGCTGTAGCAGTGCGCAAAGATTTGATCACGTTCAGATCGCGCCAGCCCGGCGGCATGCGAAGGATCAACCAGATCGTTTTTCCAGTTGGAGATCGTGGAAACCAACTGCTGCAATAATGTTTTATCGTTCTCCAGCCATTTTTCGCTCAGCTCTTTCAGCAGCGCCAGCTGGTCCTGATCATCAAATAAAGAGAAGTTAGATTTCATCCCCAGGGCAGCAAATTCGCGTTTGATGATTTCCAGCCCGAGCGTGTGGAACGTTGCAATAAGCAAGCCCCGCGCTTCTTTGCGACCGAGGGTTTGTGCAACACGCTCTTTCATTTCACGCGCGGCTTTATTGGTAAAGGTGACAGCCGCAATGTGACGTGCCTGATAGCCACATTCACGGATCAGGTGTGCGATTTTATTGGTAATTACACGGGTTTTACCGGAGCCAGCCCCCGCCAGAACCAGGCAGGGTCCGGTGACGAATTCGACGGCGTGTTGTTGGCTGGGGTTTAATCGCATGGCGTATTTTTGCTCACCTGATAGACAAGGACGGCGATTGTAGCAGAAACATCGCCTGAGATTGACAGGCTTTAAGGCGCAATTTGTGATGTATGGAATGCAGGCCGGATTCCCCCCGCAGTGTTTCAGATGTTACATTACGCCTCTGGAAACACTCTCGCAAAAAGGTCTTATCATGGCAAAAACTGCCGCAGCAATGCATATCCTGGTAAAGGAAGAAGCACAGGCACTTGATCTTCTGGAACAACTGAAGAACGGTGGCGATTTTGAGAAACTGGCTAAAAAACATTCTACCTGTCCGTCAGGCAAGAAAGGCGGCCATTTAGGTGAATTCAAGCAAGGCGCAATGGTGCCAGCTTTCGATAAAGTGGTTTTCTCTGCGCCGCTGATCGAGCCACAGGGCCCGCTGCACACTCAGTTCGGTTACCACATCATTAAGATTTTGTACCGCAACTAAGTTCTGCCTCAGACAGAACCAAAAGAAAGGGCACCGCATTTTCATGCAGTGCCCTTTTTATTTCTATTTCATACCTGAGGGTTAATGAATTAACTCGCTACAGCAATGCGTTTCATATCGGTCATATAGCCACGCAGGGTGCGGCCGATGGACTCAATCGGGTGATTGCGAATCGCTTCGTTAACATCGCGCAGCTGCGCGTTATCAACCTGAGTTTCGGCAACTGATTTGCCCAAATCGCCTGCCTGCAGAGTGGTCATGAACTCTTTCAGCAACGGTACAGCAGCGTTAGCGAACAGGTAGTTACCGTATTCAGCCGTATCGGAGATTACCACGTTCATTTCGTACAGACGCTTACGTGCAACGGTGTTGGCGATCAGCGGCAGTTCGTGCAGTGATTCGTAGTAAGCAGATTCTTCGATGATGCCGGAAGCTACCATGGTTTCGAAAGCCAGCTCAACACCTGCTTTCACCATCGCAATCATCACAACACCGTGGTCGAAGTATTCCTGCTCGGAGATTTTACCTTCGAACTGTGGCGCGTTTTCGAATGCGGTTGCGCCCGTCTCTTCACGCCACGTCAGCAGTTTCTTATCGTCGTTCGCCCAGTCAGCCATCATGCCGCTGGAGAATTCGCCAGAGATGATGTCGTCCATATGTTTCTGGAACAGCGGCGCCATGATCTCTTTCAGTTGTTCGGACAGCGCATAAGCACGCAGTTTCGCCGGGTTAGACAGTCTGTCCATCATCAGCGTGATGCCGCCTTGTTTCAGCGCTTCGGTGATGGTTTCCCAGCCGAACTGCAGCAGTTTTTCTGCGTAAGCTTCATCAACGCCGTCAGCAACCAGTTTGTCGAAGCACAGCAGAGAACCCGCCTGCAACATGCCGCACAGGATAGTCTGCTCGCCCATCAGGTCAGATTTCACTTCGGCAACGAAGGAAGATTGCAGAACACCTGCACGATGGCCGCCGGTTGCTGCTGCCCAGGCTTTAGCGATCGCCATGCCTTCGCCTTTCGGGTCGTTTTCCGGGTGAACGGCGATCAGTGTTGGTACACCGAAACCACGTTTGTATTCTTCACGCACTTCGGTACCCGGGCATTTCGGCGCAACCATCACCACGGTGATGTCTTTACGGATTTGCTCGCCCACTTCAACGATGTTGAAGCCGTGGGAATAGCCCAGTGTTGCACCGTCTTTCATCAGAGGCTGAACCGCTTTCACTACCGCGCTGTGCTGTTTGTCTGGTGTCAGGTTAATAACCAGATCTGCCTGCGGGATCAGTTCTTCGTAAGTACCGACTTTAAAGCCGTTTTCGGTCGCTTTACGCCATGAAGCACGCTTCTCAGCAATCGCTTCTGCACGCAGGGTGTAGGACACATCCAGACCGGAATCACGCATGTTCAGCCCCTGGTTCAGGCCCTGTGCGCCACAGCCTACAATCACCACTTTTTTACCTTTGAGGTAGCTGGCTTCGTCCGCGAATTCATCGCGACCCATAAAGCGGCATTTGCCCAGTTGTGCCAGCTGCTGACGCAGGTTCAGTGTGTTGAAATAGTTAGCCATGTCTTGCTCCGTTCTATCGAGGTAAGTGCTGTTATTTTTTGTTTCACCGGTGAGCCGGTGAACGCCGTGAATTCACTATATGTCATGTGACACATTGCTTAAATTGATATATTACGAAGATGACGTTGCAAATTATGCAATATACTTAGCCTGTCATCTGTGAAACCAAAGAGCCGGATATTCTTTATGGACTTACGTGATCTGAAACTGTTTTTACATCTGGCGGAAAGCCGCCATTTTGGCCGTTCGTCGAAGGCGATGCATGTCAGCCCGTCCACGTTGTCACGCCAGATCCAGCGGCTGGAAGAAGAACTCGGCCAGCCGTTATTTCAGCGTGATAACCGCACCGTGCAACTGACCAGTGCCGGTGAACAACTCAAAAACTTTGCCCAGCAGACGCTGCTGCATTACCAGCAACTGCGCAGCGGGCTGGATCAGCATGGCCCGACGCTGAGCGGCGAACTGCACCTGTTCTGCTCGGTGACGGCCGCCTACAGCCATTTGCCGCCAATCCTTGACCGCTTCCGTGCGCAGCATCCGCTGGTCGAAATCAAACTCACCACCGGCGACGCTGCGGATGCGGTTGAAAAAGTCCAGTCCACCGAAGCGGATCTGGCGATTGCCGGACGTCCGGAAAGTTTGCCAGGCAGCGTCGATTTCACGCAGATCGGCGAAATCCCGATGATCCTGATTTCTCCTTCCCTGCCCTGCGCCGTCCGCACCCAGGTCAGTGAGTCGCATCCGGACTGGTCACAAATTCCCTTCATCCTGCCGGAACATGGCCCGGCGCGAAAACGCATTGACGTCTGGTTCAAACGCAACCGCCTGAGCAATCCGCTGATTTATGCCACGGTATCCGGCCACGAAGCCATTGTATCGATGGTCGCGCTCGGCTGCGGCATCGCGCTGATCCCGTCCGTAGTGGTCGATAACAGCCCGGAACCGGTGCGCAACCGTATTTCCATTCTGGATAACATCACGCTCGGCGCGCCGCTGGAACTGGGCGTCTGCGTGCAAAGAAAACGCCTTAGCGAGCCACTGATCGACGCGTTCTGGCAGTTGCTCTGAACGTTTACAGAATAAAAAAGGGGCACTTTTCAGATGCCCCGTTTAGTTTTAGCCCGCCAGGAAGAAGCGGAACGCCGGATTATCACTTTCGTTGTGACAGTCATAACCCAGCGCCGACAGGTTCTGCTCGAACTCCGGCTCTTCCTCGTTCAGCTCAAACGCGGCCAGCACACGACCGAAATCGGTACCGTGACTGCGGTAATGGAACAGCGAAATATTCCAGTGCGTGCCCAGCGTATGCAGGAATTTCAGCAAAGCCCCCGGAGATTCCGGGAATTCAAAGCTGTAAAGCCGCTCGCGCAGAGGTTTGGTCGGACGCCCGCCCACCATGTAACGCACATGAAGTTTCGCCATTTCATCGTCGGACAGATCCACAACCTGATAACCGTCGTGATTCAGTTCGTCGATAATTTCCTGACGCTCTGCGTGACCGCGCGTCAGACGCACGCCCACAAAAATGCAGGCGTTGTCGGCATCGGCATAACGGTAGTTGAACTCTGTCACCGAACGGCCACCCAGCAACTGGCAAAACTTCAGGAAACTGCCTTTGCGCTCAGGAATGGTCACCGCCAGCAGCGCTTCGCGTTGCTCGCCCAGCTCACAGCGTTCCGACACATAACGCAGACCGTGGAAATTCACGTTCGCGCCGGAAAGCACATGCGCCAGTCGTTCGCCCTGAATATTGTGCTGCTGCACGTATTTCTTCAGTCCTGCCAGCGCCAGTGCGCCGGAAGGTTCGGCAATTGCACGCACGTCTTCGAACAAGTCTTTCACCGCGGCACAAATTGAATCGCTGTCGACGGTGATGACGTCATCAAGATATTCGCGACACAAGCGGAACGTTTCGTTGCCGATACGTTTCACCGCCACGCCTTCTGCGAACAAACCCACACGCGCCAGGTCGACCGGTTCACCGGCGTCCATTGCCGCGCGCAGACAGGCAGAATCTTCAGCTTCAACACCGATGACCTGAATCTGCGGCATCAGTTGTTTGATCAGCACGGCGACACCAGCGGCCAGACCGCCACCGCCGACAGGCACGAATACGCGGTCGAGATGCGCATCCTGTTGCAGCAACTCCATGGCCAGCGTGCCCTGCCCGGCAATCACCGCCGGATGATCAAATGGCGGCACAAAAGTCATGCCCTGTTCCTGCGACAGCGTGATCGCTTTGGCTTTCGCCTCATCGAAATTCGCGCCATGCAGCAACACTTCACCGCCAAAGTTACGCACGGCATCCACTTTGATATCCGCTGTGGCAACCGGCATCACAATCAGAGATTTGATGCCTTTTTTGGTCGCCGACAATGCAACACCCTGCGCGTGATTTCCCGCGGACGCAGTGATAACGCCACGCGCAGCCTGTTCTTCCGTCAGGCTGGCGATCATCGAATAGGCACCGCGCAGTTTAAAACTGTGGACGGCCTGACGATCCTCCCTCTTCACCAGAATGGTGTTACCCAACCGGGAAGAGATCTTTTCCATGACCTGCAAAGGCGTAACCTGTGCGACTTCATAAACCGGCGCACGCAGCACGGCACGCAGGTATTCTGCGCCGCACGGCTGGTCGGGTAGAGGTTGTGATACCGCCATGACTGTCAGCCTCCCAGCTTAGACTTGTCGCGCACTGCGCCTTTATCGGCACTGGTCGCCAGCAATGCGTAAGCACGCAGCGCAAGTGAAACCACACGTTCGCGGTTTTTCGGCGTCCAGGCTTTGTCGCCACGTGCCAGTTCAGCTTCGTGACGCGCCGCCAGTTCTGCCGCAGGCACATCCAGCACCATGCTACGGTTCGGAATGTCGATATCGATGATGTCGCCATCTTCCACCAGTGCAATCAGGCCGCCGCTGCCCGCTTCCGGAGAAACGTGGCCGATAGACAGACCGGATGTGCCGCCGGAGAAACGACCATCGGTAATCAGCGCGCACTCTTTGCCGAGACCCATGGATTTCAGGTAAGTGGTCGGATACAGCATTTCCTGCATGCCCGGCCCGCCTTTCGGCCCTTCGTAACGAATCACAACAACGTCGCCGGAAACCACTTTGCCGCCAAGAATCGCTTCAACTGCGCTGTCCTGGCTTTCGTACACTTTTGCCGGACCACGGAAAGTCAGGTTGGATTTATCCACGCCCGCCGTTTTAACGATACTGCCCGCTTCGGCGATGTTGCCGTAAAGCACGGCCAGACCGCCGTCTTTACTGAAAGCATGTTCCAGAGAACGGATACAGCCATCGGCACGGTCATCATCCAATGTGTCCCAGCGGCAATCCTGTGAGAACGCCTGGGTAGTACGGATACCTGCGGGACCGGCGCGGAACATTTTTTTCACCGCTTCGTCTTTGGTCAGCATGATGTCGTACTGATCCAGCGTCTGGTTCAGGGTCAGGCCAAGAATGTTTTTCACGTCGCGGTTCAGAAGATTGGCGCGATCCAGTTCACCCAGAATCGCCAGCACGCCACCGGCACGGTGAACGTCTTCCATGTGGTATTTCTGAGTGCTTGGCGCGACTTTACACAGGTGCGGGACTTTGCGTGACAGACGGTCGATGTCGGTCATGTCGAAGTCGATTTCGCCTTCCTGCGCGGCAGCCAGCAGGTGAAGAACGGTGTTAGTCGAGCCGCCCATCGCGATATCCAGGATCATGGCGTTTTCGAATGCCGCTTTGCTGGCGATGTTGCGCGGCAATGCGCTTTCATCGTCTTTTTCGTAATAACGTTTGGTCAGCTCAACGATGCGGCGACCGGCGTTAAGGAACAAATCGCGGCGATCGGCGTGAGTAGCCAGCAATGAACCGTTACCCGGCTGAGAAAGGCCCAGCGCTTCGGTCAGACAGTTCATGGAGTTGGCGGTAAACATACCGGAACAGGAGCCGCAGGTCGGACAGGCAGAACGTTCGATTTGTTCGCTGTCGGCATCACTGACGTTCGGGTTTGCGCCCTGAATCATCGCATCGACCAGGTCGAGTTTGATGATTTTGTCAGACAGTTTGGTTTTACCGGCTTCCATCGGACCACCGGAAACGAAGATCACCGGAATATTCAGGCGCAGTGACGCCATCAGCATTCCCGGGGTGATTTTGTCGCAGTTGGAAATACACACCATGGCATCAGCGCAGTGCGCGTTAACCATGTATTCCACCGAGTCAGCAATCAGTTCGCGTGAAGGCAATGAATACAGCATGCCGCCATGCCCCATGGCAATCCCGTCATCCACAGCGATAGTGTTGAATTCTTTCGCCACGCCGCCGGACGCTTCGATTTGCTCGGCAACCAGCTTACCCAAATCGCGCAAATGCACGTGGCCCGGCACGAACTGGGTGAATGAGTTGACGACGGCAATAATGGGCTTACCAAAATCGTTATCCGTCATGCCGGTAGCGCGCCATAATGCGCGGGCGCCAGCCATGTTGCGGCCGTGTGTCGTGGTGTGGGAACGGTACTTAGGCATGCTCTGTTCACTCCAAATCATTTCTGTTTAGCAGGCAGCGAAATCGCTACCTGCTGAATTTCTTATTTACCCTGAATCATTCGGGTTGCACCAGGCAGCGAACGCGGAGGCGGCCTGAAGGATGACGGGTAAAATTATTGTGGGTTGATTGGATCCAGCCAACCCCATTTATCTTCGGTTTTGCCGGTGAACAGGCCGAAGAATGCATCCTGAATTTGTTTGGTCACCGGACCACGTTTACCGATACCGACCTGAATGCCGTCAACGCTGCGCACCGGGGTGATTTCTGCAGCGGTACCGGACATGAAGACTTCGTCTGCCAGATACAGGGATTCACGGGACAGAACTTGCTCACGCACTTCAAGACCCAGGTCTTTTGCCAGTTTAATAATAGCGTCACGGGTGATACCTGGCAGGGCAGAAGAGGTAAATGGCGGTGTGAACAGAATGCCTTCTTTCACTTCAAACAGGTTTTCGCCAGCGCCTTCAGACACATAGCCGTGAATGTCCAGCGCGATACCTTCCTGATAACCGTGACGACGTGCTTCGCTGCCGACCAGCAGGGAGGACAGGTAGTTACCACCGGCTTTCGCAGCGGTTGGAATGGTGTTTGCAGCAACGCGGTTCCATGAAGACACCATCGCGTCGATACCCTGCTCCAGCGCTTCTTCACCCAGATACGCGCCCCACGGGAAGGCGGCGATGATCACATCAGTTTTGTAGCCGTCCGGCGGATTAACGCCCATACCCACATCGCCGACAAACACCAGCGGACGGATATACGCGCTGACCAGATTGTTTTTACGCAGGGTTTCGCGGCAAGCTTCCATCAGCTCATCCACACTCTGGGAAACAGGCATACGGTAAATTTTTGCGGAATCGCGCAGACGCTGCATATGTTCACGGTGACGGAATACGACCGGGCCTTTATGGGAGTCGTAGCAACGCACGCCTTCGAAAACGGAAGTGCCGTAATGCAGTGCGTGTGACATGACATGGACTTTAGCTTCTGCCCACGGAACCATCTCGCCGTTGAACCAAATGTAATCAGCTTTCTTCGTCATTCTCTCGTTCCTTTACTCACGCATTCGCGCGTATTTGTTGTGATGTATGTTGCTGGATCTCGACACAAGCGACATCCATAAGTTTGCGTAACTGTGAAGACAGTAAATCTACGGGCCGCTGACTGGCAACGGTCAATTCGATATTTATGTTTTCCGCATTGACCATCGGCGTCATGTTCATTGCGCACACCTGAAAACCACGGTGACGGACGACGCGTAATACGCGCTCTAACATTTCGGGGCGGAAGCGGGCCTGAATTGAGACGTTATGTTGCATCATGACATTTTCTCCAGCATGGTTTCGTTGCCTGCGCCCGGTGGAACCAGCGGCCAGACATTCTCATTTTCGTCGATGGAAACCTGGAGCAAATACGGACCTTCACTGTTGAAGAAAGCGTCCAGAGCGGCATCGACTTGATCTTTACGGTGGATACGCTGGCCGGGGATGTTGAATGCGCTGGCCAGCGTGACAAAATCGGGGTTATCGGAGAGGTTGGTTTCACTGAAGCGTCCGTCGAAGAACAATTCCTGCCACTGTCGAACCATCCCTAATCGCTGGTTATCCAGCAACAGGATTTTGACGGGCAACTGTTTTCGCTTGATGGTGCCCAGCTCCTGAACATTCATCATGAATGAACCGTCACCGGAAACGCAGATCACCATATCGTCGGGGCGGGCAACCTGTGCGCCGACGGCGGCAGGAACGCCGAAACCCATCGTGCCCAGACCGCTGGAGGTGATGAAGTTTTCCGGGCGAGTGAACTGCATATGTTGCGCGGTCCACATCTGATGCTGGCCGACGTCGGTGGTCACCACGGTATTGGCCGATTTACGGTCAGAGATTTGTTTCAGTAACAACGGCGCATAAATCGCTTCACCCGGATGATCGTAGCGCCATTCGCCCTGCGCTTTCAGCGTCATCACTTCATCACGCCAGGCGTTGATGTTCAGGGGTTGTTGCAGCGCCGGTAACAGCGCATTCAGAGCACCCTGCAACGCCACATGCGCCCGGCGCAATTTGTTCAGCTCGGCCGGGTCGATATCCATGTGGATAACCGCGGCGTCTGGCGCAAAAGTATTCAGCTTGCCGGTCACGCGGTCGTCGAAACGCGCACCGACGGCAATCAGCAAATCGCAGGACTGAACAGCCAGATTCGCCGCTTTGGTACCGTGCATGCCCAGCATACCCAGATAACATGGGTCGCTGGCATCCGGCGCCCCCAGACCTTTCAACGTTGCTACCGCAGGAATGCCTGTCGCAGTAATGAATTCGCGTAATGCCGGAACGGCCTGCGCGATACCGACACCGCCACCGACGTAAACCATCGGTTTTTGCGCGGCAGCGATCATGGCGCGGGCTTGTTGTAATTCAGCCGCAGGGTGCGGAAAAGTTTCTTCAACCGCCACCAGATGCGGCGGTAATTCACCCACGGCCAGCTGGATATCTTTCGGAATGTCGATCAGAACCGGGCCCGGACGACCGGAGCTGGCGATGGCAAAGGCTTCCGCCATGATTTCCGGCAGCGCTTCCAGAGATTCAACCAGGAAACTGTGTTTGGTGCAGGCCAGGGACAACCCTAAAACGTCGATTTCCTGGAAGGCATCGGTGCCGATGAAGGCAGAACCAACCTGCCCGGTGATGGCCACCAGCGGAACGGAGTCTAACAGCGCGTCGGCCAGACCGGTGATCAGGTTGGTCGCGCCAGGACCGGAAGTGGCGATACAGACGCCAACTTTTCCGGTAGAACGGGCATAGCCGATGGCGGCCATTGCAGCACCCTGCTCATGCCGGCACAACAGGTGTTCCACGCCGCCGTCATACAATGCATCGTATACCGGCATGATTGCCCCGCCAGGATAACCAAATACTGTATTTACACCCTGCGCACGCAACGCTTGTACTACCCATTGTGCTCCGTTCATCTTTATTCTCCTGCCTTTTTGCGACAAGTGCAGAATATTATGCTGTTGCTCATTTTCCGACCCCGCTTCTCTGTTCTCTGAAATTCCTGACCCAAAAAAAAACCCCGGACCTTTCGGTGCGGGGTTTCTTTTCAGGTTCAGGCTTGTTTAATAAGCCTTTCTTCGTCCAAGTGCAGCCCCGCACGGTGGGATAATAATCACCACCACGCTAATCACGACTAGGCTAACTACGAGGAGAAGGGCTTTCATTTTTAGGTTTCTAAAATTCATATTGCGAACGATTGCCTACAGAGTTATCACAGTAAGATGATTAATGACAACATTTTTCTTGCGTTATTATTTGCAGTCCGTTGCAGAAACCATGAAAAATCATCTGAAAAATCAAAACTTAGCGTGATGATTTGCCGTTTGATTATTTATTGCTCCAGCAATCGCTTTTCCACGGGTATCCCGGCCAAATGCCACCAGAACAGAAATCAGAATGGCGACGGTACCGGCCACAATTGCCATCGCCAGTCCGTAGTTGTGTCCGTGGCTTTCGGCAATGTAAGCCTGAAGCGTCGCATTAACCGAAGCAATCAGATTACCGAGCTGGTAAACAAACCCCGGCAGAACCGCGCGCGTGTTAGCAGGCACCAGTTCGGTCAGATAAGTCGGCACGACGCCCCATGCGCCCTGCACCATAAACTGCATCAGGAACGCGCCCAGCCCCAGCATCCATGAACCGCCGGAGAAGGCCCATAATGGAATGACCGGCAGTGAAAGCAACGCGGCGATAATAATCGCTTTCTTACGACCAATTTTCTCAGACAGCGAACCAAAGAAGATCCCACCGATAATTGACGCAATGTTGTAGCTTATGGCGATTAAACTGACGGTATGTGCGTCAAAACCGTGCTGAACTTTCAGGAACGTCGGATAGAGATCTTGCGTACCGTGGCTGAAGAAATTAAAACCCGCCATCAGCACAACCAGATAAATACATAGCTTCCAGTTTTTCTTCAGCACCGGCATCAGTGCCGTGCTTTCGTTGCGTTCCCGCGCCGCCAGCCAGACCGGCGATTCCTGTACTTTGAACCAGATGAAAGGCAGCAGGAAAACCGGCACAGCACCAATCACAAACATGCCGCGCCAGCCGACCACATTAAACAGCAAACCATATACCACCGCCGCCAGCAGATAACCAAACGGATAACCCGCCTGAAAAATCCCCGACATCACGCCACGGGAACGGTCAGGTATGGTTTCCATCGCCAGAGAAGAAGCTACGCCCCAGACACCGCCCATCGCAATGCCGTAAATCACGCGAAGGATCAGGAAAACGGTCAGGGAAGGTGCCGCCGCAGTACACAGCTCGAAGAAAGAAAATAGCGCGATATTGACCATCAGCACCGGCTTGCGCCCGTACTTTTCCGCCGCACGCCCGAACAGCAACGCCCCAATCGGTCGCACGGCCAGCGTCAGCAGTATTGCCAGCGTGACCTGTTTGATATCTACCTGAAATGCCGATGCGATATCGCTGAGCAGGAAGACCAAAATGAAGAAATCGAAAGCGTCGAGAGTCCAGCTCAGAAAGCTGGCGATGGCAACGTTACGCTGCCGAGAAGTCCAACCAAACATGGGTGAGTCCCTATTTCGGAATAGCTGCAGGTAGTGCACTCACCAGAGCATTGCGGAAAATCCCTGGTCAGGCAGAGAGATGTTAATCAGTGTTCTGTATTTGTTTATTTATTGTTAAATACAGCAAGATTAAACACCCCTGCCGGTATTTGCGGCAACTTAATTAGTCCGCTAATTTGTTTCCAGAAACCTTAAACTGTTAAGGAGTATTGCTGTCGTTGCGAAGCAGTTCGCATCCCTTCATGTTAAGTCGGTGACTTGCAGATTATTTTCCCATCGCATTACGCATTGCAGCAAACTTCTTCCCGAAAGCGTTTCCAGCTCAGGCATGCTGCCGTCAGCAGAGCTCATAGCAAAGGAAAAAGCATGTCATTAGCCGTGGTATATACCCGCGCATCGCTGGGGGTTCAGGCACCCGGTGTCTCGATCGAGGTCCATATCAGCAACGGATTACCGGCCCTGACACTGGTCGGTTTACCGGAAACCACCGTCAAGGAAGCCAGAGATCGGGTTCGCAGCGCCATCATCAACTGCGGGTTTACCTTTCCGGCCAAACGCATCACCGTCAATCTTGCACCCGCTGATTTACCCAAAGAAGGCGGCCGGTATGATTTGTCCATCGCGCTGGCGATTCTGGTGGCCTCAGAGCAGCTTCAGGGCGATAAGCTTGAGGAGTACGAGTTTCTGGGTGAGCTGGGCCTTTCCGGTGCGCTGCGCAGCGTAAATGGCGCGATTCCGGCGGCACTTGAGGCGCAAAAAGAAGGCCGGGTGTTGATCCTGCCGCAAAGTAATCAGACGGAAATGACGCTTCTTGATCCCGGTGTAGCGCAGGTGGCCGGGCACTTATTGCAGGTCTGCGCATTCCTTCAGGGCGAGGACAATTTGCCACCGATTGAATTTCCGGCGACGGCGCCTCCGCCCGAGTATCAACCTGACATTGCCGATATCATCGGACAGGAGCAATCAAAGCGCGCGCTCGAAGTGGCGGCAGCGGGAGGGCATAATTTATTGTTGATTGGGCCTCCTGGCACCGGAAAAACCATGCTGGCTAGCCGGTTGCCCGGTTTACTGCCGCCCATGAGTAACGAGGAAAAGCTGGAAACGGCCGCCATTGCCAGCCTGGTGTATAACCCCGAAGATGACGGCGAGTTTTCACGCATCCGCCCCTTTCGTGCACCGCATCACAGCACATCCATGAGCGCGCTGGTGGGAGGCGGGTCGTTACCCAGACCGGGAGAAATATCACTGGCACATAACGGCGTATTGTTTCTCGACGAACTGCCAGAATTTCAGCGCCAGGTTCTTGATGCTCTGCGCCAGCCAATGGAATCCGGCGAAATCACCATTTCCCGTGCACGGGCGAAAGTCCGCTATCCGGCAAGAGCGCAACTGATTGCAGCGATGAATCCCAGCCCGACCGGACACTATCAGGGCATTCATAACCGCACACCGCCACAGCAGGTTTTACGCTACCTGAGCCGGCTTTCCGGGCCATTTCTCGACAGATTCGATCTGTCGATTGAAGTCCCGCTCCTGCCGCCCGGCATTTTGAGCCAGCAAAACCATACGCCTGTGCTCAGGGAAAATAGTGTACAAGTACGGGAACGGGTACTGACCGCCAGAGAAATTCAGTTAAAACGCGCGGGAAAAGTCAACGCGCATCTGAGCAGTAGCGAAGTGGAGACGTACTGTGTGTTAACCAAAGCAGATGCTGAATTTCTGGAAGAAGTCCTGCACAAACTGGGATTATCGGTCAGAGCCTGGCATCGCATTCTGAAAGTCGCGAGAACATTGGCTGATTTGGGTGGCGGGGAATCGATTGAACGAAGACATATTGCTGAAGCACTGAGCTATCGCAGCATGGATAGGCTATTGTTAACTCTACATAAGAGCCTGGCATAAAAAAACGGGGCATCGCCCCGTTTCATTAGTCATCGCTTTCCGTGTAGTCTTCTACAGCGTCAGCCTGCGGTTTACCGCCAGACAACGTGTGGAATTTCTTCGGACGACGAGTGCGGACAATGTATTTGTTCCACACTTTTTCTGCATCCGTTACCGGTTCGCGCGTACCACGGCAAACCTCCAGGAACAGTTTTTCTTCGTCGGTAACGGGCTCACGTTTTCCCAGATCCAGCTCGTTAAAAGCAAAGCCGTAACGTTCTAGCATTTGCGCTTCTTTAATGGTGAAATCGCCATGCCGGGAGAACCCGCGAGGGTAATGTTTATTATCAAAAAAACGACTTGTCGTGGTGAAGCTTTCCGCCATCTGACACGCTCCTAATTCTCTCATGGTCGTGCTGTTATGGCGCGGAGTATTAGTTAGGCTTGACATTGTGTAAAACAAAACATTTAAATCTTAACGACAAAAAATATTGGAGATAGTTTTGGACACGGAATTACTGAAAACCTTTTTGGAGGTCAGTAGAACTCGCCACTTTGGTCGGGCGGCGGAATCCCTTTACCTGACTCAATCCGCTGTCAGCTTTCGTATCCGGCAACTGGAAACCCAACTTGGCGCCAATTTATTCACACGGCATCGCAATAACATCCGCTTAACGCCCGCAGGAGAACGTCTGCTGCCTTATGCAGAGAATCTTATGTCAACATGGCAAATGGCGAAAAAAGAGGTTGTACGCTCGTTACAGCACACAGAATTGTCGATTGGTGCGACGGCGTCGCTCTGGGAAGCCTATCTGACCCCGTGGCTGCAGTCTCTTTACACCCAGCGTGGCACGCTTAGGCTTGAGGCGCGCATTGCACTGCGTCAGTCGCTGGTCAAACAATTGCATGAAAGACAACTGGATTTGCTGATCACCACCGAGCCACCAAAGATGGACGAGCTCTCAAGTCAGTTACTAGGTAATTTCTCGTTACGACTATTCTCATCGCAGAAAACGGTCAGAAGCGAACAATCACCGTATGTGAAGCTGGAATGGGGCGCTGATTTTCCTCAGCAGGAAAAACTGCAAAACAGCGATCAGGAACCGGTGTTAACCACAACCTCTGCACATCTGACGCGTCAGTTGCTGGAAAATACCGGCGGTTGTGCGTTCCTGCCTGCGCACTGGGCCAAAGAATATCCGCAACTGGCCGCACATGAAGATGTTCCGCCGGTGATCCGCCCGCTTTACGCCGTCTGGCTGCAAACCAGCGACCAGCAAGTGTTGATCCGTCAGTTACTCAAAACACCGCTGATCACTAATTTCTGATACCGCCCTGTTTCAGGACGGTTCTGGTCGCGGATGGCGCGCTCTTCTGGCTGTCCAGAAGCTGCCCATCCCTTTTTGCAATCCGATGAAGATAAACAACAAAACGCCCATCACGATTTTGGTCCACCACGAACTAAGCGTACCATCGAAAGTGATGTAGGTTTGGATCAGCCCCTGAATAAGCACACCAAACAAGCTGCCTAAAACCGTGCCTACGCCGCCACTCAGTAACGTCCCGCCAATCACAACAGAGGCGATAGCATCCAGTTCTACACCACTCGCCGCGAGTGCATAACCCGCAGAAGTGTAGAGCGAGAAAATGATGCCCGATAAGACCGCCAGCGTACTGGACAGCATGTAGATATAAATCGTGGTACGCCTTACCGGCACCCCCATCAGCGCAGCCGACACATTGCTGCCGCCAACGGCATAGACGTTGTTACCGAATCGCGTACGGTGAGCCAGAATAATCCCGCCAAGCACCACCAGCAGCATAACCAGAGCCAGCAATGTGAAACGACCACCACCGGGCATTTTCCAGGCATAATTGGCGAGGAATTCATAAACCGGATGGTTAATCGGCAACGATTCTTCCGAAACAATAAAACTCATACCGCGCACAAAAAACATGCCCGCCAGCGTGATGATGAAAGCAGGCAGTTTCAACGTATCAATGATCCATCCCATCAGCGCACCAAACGTGGTGCCCATCAACAGCACGATGACAAAGGCATAGCCAGGCGCGATGCCATAAGCACCGATGAGTTTCGCCAGCAAAACACCGGTGAAAGCGATAACAGAACCCACTGACAGATCGATGCCGCCGGATAAGATGACAAATGTCATCCCGACGGCCACGATGCCGAGAAACGCGTTATCCGTCAGCAAATCAAAAAACACGCGTGTGGATGCAAAACCGGGGAACTGAGTGAAGCAATAGGCGTATCCGGCCAGGAAAACCACGATCGTAATCAGCAGGGGCAGATTTCTTTTGAGCATTATCCTTTCCTCCGGAACAGATTACTGAAAGAGACGCGGGGAGACTGAACTACCAGTACAGCGAGCACCACCAGAGCTTTCAGCACCAGGTTGAATTCCGGTTTGAAGCCGGAGAGCAGAATGCCGGTATTCATTCCCTGAATGATCAGTGCACCGACAACCGAAAGAAGCAGGTTAAAACGTCCACCCAGTAACGAGCCGCCGCCGATGACGACGGCAAGAATGGCATCAAGTTCCAGCCATAGTCCGGCATTATTGGCGTCCGCTCCGCGAATATCGGCTGTTATGATAACGCCCGCAACGGCCGCGCAAATCCCACAAATGACGTAAGTGGAGATCAGCACTAAACGGGCATTTACGCCGGCGTTATAAGCAGAACGGATATTGATGCCGACTGATTCGATGAACAGGCCAAGCGCTGTTTTCCGCGTCAGTGCCCAGACAAGAACCAGCATGGCGACGGCAATGATCACCGGCATTGGCAGATAGAACAAAGAACCACTGCCAAACTGCGATAGGCCATTGTGTTCAAACGTGACGATTTGCCCTTCCGTAATTAGCTGTGCGATGCCACGTCCGGCAACCATCAGCATCAGCGTGGCAACAATCGGCTGAATTTGGAGAACAGCGACCAAAAAGCCATTCCACAAACCGCATATTGCCCCCACCCCGACCGAGGCCAGCAGCACGATCATCAGCGGATATCCTTGCACCGTCATGGTCGCGGCTGTTGCACCGGCAATCGCCATGACCGCACCGACGGAAAGGTCGATGCCGCCGGTCGCGATAACCAGCGTCATCCCGAGAGCCAGCAAAGCGACAGGGGCACCACGGTTGAAAATATCCACCAGGCTGCCAAACAAGCGGCCATCCTGAATATGGATAGAGAAAAAGCCCGGGGCGACCAGGCTGTCTATGATTAATATTGCGACGAAAGCACCGATTTGCGTGGTGCCTTTTGGAAATACCCATCTTACTTTGCGCGGTTTTCCCGTCATTGGCAGGCTCCTGTTATTCATCACTATCTCCCCTCATTGCGCCGCAATGGCTTTCATAATGGCTGGCACGGAGATATCAGCCTGCTCAATTTCGGCAATATGACGACGGTCTCGTAAGACAACAATACGATCGGCATAACCCGCCAGTTCTTCCAGCTCAGAGGAAATGACCAGTAACGCCAGGCCTTCGTCACAAAGTTTTTCAATCAGACGGATGATTTCTGCATGGGCACCGACGTCAATCCCACGGGTAGGTTCATCGAGAATGAGGAAACGAGGATTGGTTGCAAGCCAGCGGGACAGCAATACTTTTTGCTGGTTACCACCGGAAAGATACTGAATTTCCTGCTCAGTGCCGGGTGTACGGATGCCAAGGAGTTTGATAAATTTTTCGGCGATCTGATACTGCTCTTTCATGGGTAAAGGACGCAACCAGCCGCGCTGCGCTTGTAAGGCAAGGATGATATTTTCACGCACTGTAGCCGCGCCGATAATGCCATCAGTTTTACGATCTTCCGGGCAGTAACCAAATCCCAGTTTAGCCGCTTTTCTGGGCGTGCTGATGGCGACTTCTTTACCATCGACACGTGCATTGCCGCTGTCATGCCCTTTAATGCCAAAAATCAGCTGAGCGGTTTCTGTCCGTCCTGATCCCAGTAACCCCGCCAGTCCGACGATTTCACCCCGACGTACTTTCAGGTCAAAATGCTCGACCACACCTCGACGCCCATAGTCTTTGAAATCCACTAACGGCTCACCCGTCACATTTCTATGTTCGGTGCGTTTGAGCAGGTTTTCATCAAAACTGTGTCCCAGCATCATCGGTACGAGATCGATACGCGGTAAATCCACCGTTCGTTCAGACCCCACACGCTTACCGTTTCGCAAAACGGTAATCCGGTCGCTGATCCGATAAACCTGATCGAGGAAATGGGTGACGAAAATCATCCCCACCCCTTTATCACGCAGTTGAACCAGAATATCGAGCAACATACTGACTTCTTTGGCATCAAGGCTGGCGGTGGGTTCATCAAGAATTAAAACCTGTGCAGACAGGTCAACAGCGCGGGCAATTGCCACGATTTGCTGAATCGCAATGGAGTAGGTTGAGAGTGGCTGGCTGACATCCAGATGCAGCCCATAGCCTTCCAGAAGGGCGTCGGCCTGTTGTTCCATCTTGCGCTGATTGACCAGACCGAAACGGGTTGGCTCGCGCCCGATGAACAAGTTGGCAGCAACAGAGATATTTGGCAGGAGATTTACTTCCTGATATACCGTACCAATCCCCAGCGACTGGGCATCAGCAGTACTGATTGGCTCGATCGGTTTTCCGTTAAGAAAGACCTGGCCAGCAGAACGTTTATAGACACCGGTGAGGGCCTTAATCATTGTGGACTTACCGGCGCCGTTCTCACCTAAAAGGGCAACAATTTCACCGCGTTCGAGGGTAAAGTCGACATTTTCCAGCGCTTTTACGCCGGGGAATTCAACTGATAAACCGCGTACTTCAAGCAGCGTTTCTGAACCAGGATTATCCGTCACGTCACTACTCCTGCTGCATTCGCTATAAGCGAAAAGGGAATAATTGTTACCGGCTTGCCCGTGAGACAAGCCGGTAAACCGGCTCAGTAACCCATGTTTTTCTTCATGTCATACTCTTTCTGAGCCATGTCCGGCAGGATCAACGCGGATTGAGTCTGAATGAATTTCTTCGGTTGCGTACCATCCTTTTTCATCGCAATCAGCGCATCAAATGCCGGGCCAGCCATGTTTGGTGTCAGCTCAACAGAAGCATTCGCTTCACCCGCCAGCATAGCTTTGTAGATATCAGGAACACCGTCGATAGAGACGATTTTGATCTGCGAACCCGGTTTCAGGCCAGCTTCTTTGATAGCCTGAATTGCACCGATCGCCATATCGTCGTTATGGGCGTAAACAGCACAAATGTTCTTACCGTTTTGCTCAGCCTTGATGAAGCTTTCCATTACTTCTTTGCCTTTACTGCGGGTGAAATCGCCGGACTGTGAGCGGATAATTTTGACGTTTGGTGCAGCTTTCAACGCATCTGCAAAACCTTGTTTACGATTTAACGCCACACTGGCACCGACCGTACCCTGCAATTCGACAACATTACATGGTTTGCCAGCAGCGTCCTTCACCAGCCAGTCACCCGCCACTTTGCCCTCATACACGCTGTCAGAAGCGACTGCAGCAGTGTAAAGAGACGGATCACTGACTTCGATCGTACGGTCTAACAGGAACACAGGGATCTTAGCTTCTTTAGCTTCGGTCAGAACCGGAGCCCAGCCAGTAGCAACAACAGGAGCGATGAAAATGGCATCAACACCCTGTGCGATGAATGAACGTATTGCTTTGATTTGGTTCTCTTGTTTTTGCTGAGCATCAGATATTTTCAGTGTAATACCACGTTTTTCCGCTTCTGATTTAGAGACTTTGGTTTCCGCAGAACGCCACCCAGACTCAGAGCCGATCTGCGAAAAACCAACAACCAGCGGAGCCGCCTGAACTGCGCCACAAAATGCTGTTGCTACTGCTGCTGCCACAAATAAGCGTTTGCACATGTTTCTTTCCTCGCGTGTAGTCTGAGCTACTTTTTGTTATGACTCGTAGGGTACGGCCAGGACGTTTACCCGACATACGCATTCAGCCGCTACGACAGTTTTGTCGGAAAAAGGATAAAAGAATGCTGTCAGGGTCTGATAGTCGTCATAAGACGATGATTAGGTTTAGTACATAGGGAAAATGGGAGCATGAGCAAGGTCACATACGGGGAGAACAATCAATTCGTGCATGTATTCAGCCAAAACATGACAAAAAACAACTGGCAAAAGCGAAGATTTTGAGCCCATTGGTGCAAATAATCTGACCTGCTCCCCGTTGATTAATACACCACGATGTTAGTAATGTCTTCATAAGCCACATGAGGACATCCCCATGAGGAAGCGTTTTTCCGACGAACAGATCATCAGTATCCTCCGCGAGGCTGAAGCCGGGGTTTC
Organism: Rahnella sp. NRRL B-41462; assembly: GCF_003263525.1. NCBI lineage: Bacteria > Pseudomonadati > Pseudomonadota > Gammaproteobacteria > Enterobacterales > Yersiniaceae > Rahnella > Rahnella sp. NRRL B-41462. The sequence goes on from NZ_JYDF01000082.1 coordinate 53,171, forward strand.
TGCCCGTGAGCTCTGCCGTAAGCACGCCATTTCCGACGCCACCTTTTACACCTGGCGTAAGAAGTATG